>JAJFVI010000047.1 GCA_021371895.1 Eubacteriales bacterium
CTCGCGTGCGTGCGTTTCCTCACTCAGGGCAGCGACGGCCGCCTTGTCCAGTGGGCTTTTGCTGTCCATCAACCAGCGGGAGAACTTACTTTTGCCGGTCATCTTCCTCGTCCCCCTTGATGGCGTGGATCTTTTTAAGCGTAATAAAGAAAAGCACGCTGGTCACGCCCGCGCCGACGGCCGCCTCGGTGATGGCGAGATCCGGGGACTGCAATAGAATCCATACGATGCTCATCAGCAGACTGTACGCCATAAAGATGACGACCGAGGTCAGCAGATTGCGCACCAGGCAGGTGGCTATGGCGCAGATCAGCAAGAAAACCAGCCCAATTACGGTGAACAGGTTCATAGGCGCCGCACCTCCATCCAGTCCTGCAGGCGCTCGTCGGTCGTCGCCTCCAGCCGCGCGATCAGGTGGCTTGCGGTTGGGCTGGTCACCCATAAAAACAGCACGATCAGCAGCATTTTCAGGACCATCCAGACGTCGTTACAGCTGATGCAAAGTCCGGTGATCACAAGCAGGAGCCCGAGCGAATCCCCCATGGAGGCGGCGTGCATGCGGTTGAGCACGTAGCGGAACCGGTATTGCCCCACTATGCCCACCGCGAGTACGAAAAGACCCAGCAGCAGCAGCGCCGCCGTAAAAGCCAGGCGTATCCAGCTAAGCATGCGCGTCGCCTCCTTCCGTTTGGGTGTTCTCTACCGCCTGCTGCTCGCGCTTTTCGCGGCGTTCCAGCGCTACGCCCATATAGACCTTACACAGCACCACCACCGCCAGAAAACCGATCAGCGCGTACACCAGCCCCACGTCTATCAGATACCCTTCCCCGTACATCAGGGCCAGCACGCAGATCATCGCAAGTGTGAGGGTGCAGATCATGTTTACCGCCACCACGCGATCCGCAATCCGCGGCCCGCGGATGGCGCGTACGAGGCACAGGAGCGTCATTACGCTGAGCGCTACCAGCGTTGAAACGTACAGTGCATGATAAACGTTCTCAATCGTCATGCGGTTGCGCTCCCTTCTCCATTGCCAGGAGCCTGCGCTGCAAATCCAGGCTTTCGATTCCCTCGGCAAAGGTGCGATCCAGACAATGGACGGTCAACTCGTCCTCTTTTAGGGAAACGGTTATCGTCCCGGGGGTAAGCGTAATGGAATCGGCCAGTACCGTGCGGCCCATGCGGCTTTCGAGCGGCGTAACGAAAGTGACCAGCTGCGGGTGGATCTCCGGCTTACGGGAAAGGACGATACGGGTGAGGCGAATGTTTGCCCGCACGATTTCGGCAAGCAGTGCCACAAAATAGCATACGGTTTTAGGAATACGGCGCAGAAGCTGGAGCTCCCTGCGAGGATGAAAGTCTAAAAACTTCCAGCAAAACAGATACAGCGCCGCGGAAACGAAAAGCCCGAGAATGGCAATCTCGGTGCTCCAACGGCCATTAAACACGACCCAGAGTAAAAAGAACACAACAAACATACTCGGCCTCCCGGTCTGCACTGCGCTGGCAACCCGTACCAAACCGTACGAAAACGCACGCGGCGGATTAGACGATGGCACGGAGTCTTCCTGCTGAAAATAGAACGTATGTTTATACGAACGGAAAACCGTTCCTTTGCCTATTGTACGGAATGCCGGATGGGTTGTCAATCGTAAAAACAGGGCGTACATAAGCGGTGTGCGTTGCATGCGCGCTAAAAATTCGGCCGGTATGAAGCGGGATACAGATAAGCCTGAGGTCCGGGGCGCGTCAATAGATGAAAATGGAAATATTATCCGCTGATAAAGGGTATAATGGTTGACTTTTTCAGGAAACCGCCTATAATGATACCCATCAATTTCCTGTGCCCACCTGGCGGATTGGGGGAATATTTGACGAAAATACAAAAGAAGCCGGCCTCTATTCTCCGGCATATCTCTATTCCCTTATTTCTTACGGCGATGCTCCAACTAGGGATCATCGTAGCCATGTTGTCGCTCAACGGTCTTTTTTCCGAGCTGCGTCAAAATGCGCTGAGCACGCTGGAAGAGCGAACGCAGAATAAATACCAGAATTTACAGATGCAAATGAAAACCGAATGGGCCTATCTTGCGGGGAGCGTCGAACGGGTGCAGGGCATCATCACAGAGACACTTGCGCAGGAGGGGAAAACCTTCGCGGATATCGCCGATGACCCCGCGCTTAACAGACAGCTTACGCTGGCGGTCGCGCCGGAATTGATCTCCCGCATCCGCAGCAACTGTACGGCGGGCGTCTTTCTGATTCTCGACGGCCCGGGCGCGGCAGAGGAAGGGGATTCTTACGCGGGCGTCTACCTGCGTGACGACAATCCGGACGAGGTCGATGTGGACAACCTTGATCTGCGCGTCGTGCGCGGCTATGCGGAAATCGCCGACGCATTGGGGATTACACAAGATGGTTTATGGCAGGATTTTCTCACCTTCCCGGGCGGGAGCGATAACACGGCAAACGACTTTTTCTATCAGCCATTACTGGTCGCGCAAAGCGCAAGGGCACTCGGGCCGGGAAACGACGGTTATTGGAGTCTGCCCTTCCGGCTCAACGGAGAGGGCGACGGGGAGATCATCACCTATTCCGAGCCGTTGGTCAGCCGCGAAGGTGTCGTATACGGTGTGCTGGGCGTGGAAATCAACCTGGCACAGATCAACGACATGCTGAGCAATGGCGAGTTTGCGCGCGCCGGGAAAGCCTGCTATTTTCTAGGCGTTTCGCAGGACGGCGGTGCCTCCTACCAAAAAATTACGGCGGGCGGGAGCATGTACCAGCGGTTTTTCGGCGCCGAAGAAACGTCGCTGCGTCTGGCGAGCATTACGCAGGAGGGGCATATTACCATACAAAGCACGCTGAAAGACGAAATCATGCTGGGTTCCCTGCAGGAGTTGCAGATGTACACGCAGTCCAGCTCTTTTTCTTCGCAGCAATGGACGCTGTTCGGCATGGCGGACGAAACGACGCTCTATTCGTTTGAGAATACCATACGCAAAGTGTTCGTCATGGCGGCGGCGTTGGCCGTGCTGTTGGGCGTGGGAGTGGCGGCGATAACGAGCAGGCACATCGCGTGTCCGATTGTTCGGCTGGCCAACAGTCTGAAAAACACCGACCCTAACGAAAAGCTCACACTGGAACCCACCAACATCCGGGAGATCGATCAGCTCGCGAACGCGATGATGACGCTCAACCACGAAGCCATCGAGTCCGCCACCCGACTGTCCAAAATCCTCAAACTGGCCGGCTTGAACATCGGCGTATTTAAAATTCGTAATAAT
>JAJFVI010000186.1 GCA_021371895.1 Eubacteriales bacterium
AGCATTGAAGAAGATGGGAGTGAAAGCCCAAACGTGCGAGGATGGTTCCGTGACGTGTACGCTCGCCGGGGCCGCGACGTACGAACATTCGCTGTTCCTGGATGCGCTTCAGGAATTCATTGAGCCGATCCAGAACCCGCGCTACCTGTTAGAACGCCGGTCCGTCTTCTGGCGGCTCAGACGCAGCGATTTTCACGCGGTGCCTTCTCCATTGGGCAAACGCAAAGAAAGTGCAGAATATTTGCTCAGCCGATGGCGGAAATATCTTGGGGCGGCGGACTTGGTGTATACGCGGTCTGCCGAGGGGCGACAGGCGCTGATTCGTGCACGTGGACGGAGTATGTCACAGAAACTGCAGCCTCGCAGCGAACGGGTGAGCTGCTGGAAGTAAAGGCTGTTTATTTTTCGCATTTCGTTTTGCAGCGGCCGCATCGATTCAGCAGAAGACGAGAAACGGCCGCACGATTGTTCTTTTGCCCCGTTGGGGCTTTCGCATTTTCTTTGTTTCATTCTACCGGACGTTTACACCTGCGGCTAAAGGACTATCGAGCCTTCGGCTCTGACACATGCGAAGTTCATTTTCCGAACTCTCCCCACCTCATGATATACACCTGCTGCATGAACCAGCCCGAATCAACCGGAACGCGACCGATCGTCACCTTGCGCGAGCTTGGATCCGCCTGAATCCAGTTGCCTTCACCAAGGTATGCCAGGCAATGTACCCCGCTTTGCGTCACCGCAAAATCCCCAGGTCGAACTAAGTTTTGGTCCAATTCATTGATGGAAACCGCTTCCATCAACCGTTTCGTCTGCCCGCGGTCTTCGTCCCGCATCGCCTTGGCTGACGCATCCTGCCACCACAGCAGGATCGCCTTGCGCACGCACGCGCCATCCAACGTCTTCAACCCATAAATAAGATTAGCATCCACGAACCCCTGTCTAATCAATCCCGAACAATCGACCGCAAAAAAGCTTTCGCCGCCCCAGATGTAAGGCTTCAATTCGTATCGCAAAAGTGATCGCACGTACTCCTCGCGCAGCTTGCCTTCATCAATCCGCCGCTCCGGCATACAGCAAAAAAGAACTGCAAACAGCGTCAACCCGATAATCGCATATCGAATCTTCCTCTTGCTCCGGCTAAGATACAGGACACACGCCCATGCCGCCATCATAAGAAACACAAACAGCAGTCGTACCAGTGTATTACGAACCGGGTAGAAAAGCAGAACCCCAATCCCAGCCAAAGCAATATACAAGCGTACCTGCGCCGATTTCACCAGCACGCCCACTGTGTGCTTTTTGCTTTCTGACATGTACTTCGTAATTTTTACTTCCGTGTCTTTCCGTGTTTTCCGTGGTTAACCTTATGGTCTATAATCGCGTTTGGCCGGGTGGGCCGCCAGGTATTCCACAATCAGCTTCACGCAGTTGTCCAAGTCCTTTGTGCTGATCACCTCAACCGGTGTATGCATGTAGCGGTTGGGGATGCTGATGAGGGCCGAGGCCGCGCCGCCTCGAGTGAGCTGGATGGCGTTGGCGTCGGTCCCGCCGCAGCGGGGTTCAGCGGTCACCTGGTAGGCGATCTTGTTCTGCTTGCAGGTCCTGAAGAGTTCCTTTTCCATGATGGGGTTGATGTTGGGTCCGCGATGCAGGACGGGACCGGCACCGAGCTTGACCTCGCCGGACTTCTTGGCGTTGGTATCCGGGTGGTCGCTGGCAAACGTGACGTCGACGGCGATGCCGGCATCGGGTTTGACGTGGTAGCTGCTGGTGATCGCGCCGCGAAGGCCGACTTCTTCCTGCACGGTGGCCACGCCGATAACGCTCACGTTGAGCTTGCGCTTTGACAGGGCTCGCATGCATTCGGCCACAACGTAAGCCCCTGCCTTATCGTCGGTTGCGCGTGAGACGAGCTTGTCGCCATTGAGTTTGCGGCAGGCGACGTCAATCACCATCGGGTCGCCGATGGCGACACGTTTTTCCGCGTCTTTTTTATTATCCGCTCCGATATCGACCCAGATGTTTTCCATTTCGACGTTCTTCTTGCGTTCCTCGGGGCTCATCTGGTGGATGGCCTTTCGTCCGATGATGCCAAAGACCGGGCCCGCTTCGTTGAGGATGGTGACGCGCTGGCCGGTCAGAAGCGCCGGGTCCATACCGCCGAGTTGGGCGGTGGAGATGTAACCCTTGTCGTCAATGTGAGTTATCATCAGGCCGATCTCGTCGACGTGGCC
>JAJFVI010000211.1 GCA_021371895.1 Eubacteriales bacterium
GCGATATCGTCCGCCTCGGCTGCGGCGGCCTGTGCCTGAAATGTGAAGTTTGTACCTACCCCAACTGTGGCTTCGGCAAAGAATCATAGGGAGGGTTCACCATGAAAAAAGTGTTGGCGGTTCTGACGGGGTTATCGCTGCTGGTTGCCTGCGGCGCGGCGGTGGGGGAAACAACTGCCCCGCAAACTGAGCTGGTGGTATTCGCCGCCGCGTCCATGACCGAGGCGATGAACCAGGTCGCGGAAAACTACAAGGCTGTTGCGCCCAATGTGATGCTAGTGTATAATTTCGATTCCAGTGGCACGCTGCAAACCCAGATCGAAGAAGGCGCGGAGGCGGACGTGTTCATCTCCGCCGGACAAAAGCAGATGAACGCGCTGGATATTGCCGCGTCTGCGGAAGCGAACCCCAAGGGGCAGGACTATATTTTACAGGGTACGCGGTTTGATCTGCTCACCAACACCATCGTGCTCATCGTTCCCGAAGGAAGCGACCGGGGGATTGCCTCCTTTACAGATGTCGCAACCGACAAGGTAAGCCTGATCGCGCTGGGTAACAGCGACGTGCCGGTAGGCCAATATGCGCAGGATGTGTTTACGGTTCTGGGGCTGTGGGATCAACTCATCAGCGAGAGCAAGATCACCTTTGCGAGCAATGTTAAAGAAGTGCTTGCGCAAGTCGAAAGCGCCGCTGTGGATTGCGGCGTGGTGTACATTTCCGACGCCGTTACCGGCACAGGGATCACCGTGGTCGCCACCGCGCCGGAAGGCAGCCATAAGCCTGCCAACTACCCGGCCGCCGTGCTCAAGGGCACGAAGAACGAGCAAGCCGCGAAGGATTTTCTGGAATATCTCAAAAGTGACGAGTGCGCCAAGGTATTTACCGACATCGGTTTTGCGGTTCCAGAAAGGTAAACAGAACGGAGTTGCGCATTGAAGCGCGTGGAAGGTTGCACCCCGCGTGGAACCTTTCCGCGCCGCCTGCCGTGTGATGAATCAAACCGCTTAAAGCGCTGCTTCTCTGCTGCCGTCACACAAAGCTGCAAAACGATACCGATACGATTGCAGGAAGAAGATGCATTTCTCTATCCCAACGCAAAGGTCGGGGAGGGATAACGCAATTCCTTCCTGAAAGGAGGCTCTCGCCAACGTGGACTGGTTTCCGCTTTTGAACTCGCTTCGGGTGGCGGCGATTGCCACCGTGCTCACCTTCTTTTTTGGCATCTGGGCAGCCAACGGCATCACTCGCCTGCCGGCCTGGCTGAAGGGCGCGCTGGATTGCATTCTCACGCTGCCGCTGGTGCTCCCGCCAACGGTGGTGGGCTTCTTTCTGCTCAAAACCATTAGCCCCAATGCGCCGCTTGGCGCTTTTGTGATGGATGCGTTCGGCTGGAAACTGACGATGACGTGGTACTCAGCCGTCTTCGCAACCTCCATCGTCGCCTTTCCCCTCATGTACCGTACCGCGCGTGGCTCCTTTGAACAGTTGAGCCCCGAATGGGAAGCCTGCGCGCGCACCATGGGGCTTTCCGGCAGCTTCATCTTCTGGCGTATCAAACTGCCCAACTGCAAGGCGGGGTTATTGGCGGGCACGGTGCTCTCGTTCGCGCGCGCCTTGGGGGAATACGGGGCGACCACCATGGTTACGGGCTACATACCCGGACGAACCGCCACGGTCGCCACGACCGTATACCAGCTTTGGCGGGAAGGTAACGATGCGCTGGCCTATCGCTGGGTGCTGATTGATCTGGC
>JAJFVI010000213.1 GCA_021371895.1 Eubacteriales bacterium
AGGAAAAGATAGGTAGGTGGATTGTTTTGAAACGGATCATAGCCCTGATATTGTCGGTTTCGCTGCTCCTGGCTGCTTTGCCTGCCCTGGGCGAGACGATTTCCGCGACCCCCACTACAACTGCCGGCACCGATTCCACCGCCTTCACCGGCACGCCGGAGGAGCTCTTGCAACAATGGTACCAATTGGGCGCGTTGCTCAGGGAGAACGGTTTGTATCCGTTCGTCGATCTGAAAAAAGGAGATACCGGCTACGAAGTGACGGCGCTGCAGACCCGCCTGAAGGAGCTGGGTTACTACCAGAAAGAAGTGACGGACAACTACGGAAACGGCACCTACACTGCTATGCGTGCCTTTGAAAAGGCAAACGGGGCGCCCGTGAACGGGGAAGCCTCCGTGACGGATCAGCAGGCGCTGTTTAAAAGCGATGCCGTTAAGTACTCAGGCGGCAGTACGTCTTCCGGCAATACGACCACCAATAGCGCATCTTCCGGAAGCGGAGCCGACGCAACAAGCGGCGCGACGAAGTAATACTGAACTCCCCGAAACGCTCTGACCCCGCTCCCGCGCCCCCGCCGCCAGACAGCCGGGGGCGTTTTGCAGCGCCCCGGCTGCCGCAAAATCCCGTCCTCCCGTCGCCACCGCTACGAAGGGGCGACCGCGCACACCCGAGCACGTTCCTGCCTTTTTCGAGTCCGGAACTTCGTGTCCGCAGACTTTTAAACAGGCCGCCGTTTACCGCCTCATCGTATTTCTCAATGGTTCGGAGCGCTTTACAGCGCGATGCGGAAGTGTTATTCTGTGAGGCAGCAAACACAAGGAGGAACCCCGAAATGACTTCGAAGGAACGTTTTTTACAGTACGTGGCGATCGATTCCGGCGCCAGTGAAACGAGCGGCACCCATCCCTCCTCCGACAAGCAATGGGATATGGCCCGGCTGCTGGAAATGGAGCTTAAAGCGATGGGCGCGCAGGACGTGCGCGTTTCGCCTGCCTGTTACGTGTACGCCACCATCCCCGCCAATGCGGAGCATCAGCCCGCCATTGGCCTGATCGCGCATATGGATACCGCACCCGCCGTACCGACCGGCCCCGTGCATGCCCGCAGCGTGCTGTACGAGGGCGGCGATCTGGTGGTCGGTCACGGCGCGGTGATGCGCGCAGCCGAATACGAATCCCTCTTCCGCCATATCGGGCACGAACTGATCGTTACCGACGGCACGACGCTGTTGGGCGGGGACGATAAGGCGGGTGTCGCCGAGATCATGACTGCCTGCGAGCTGATCCTGAACGATCCGAGCATCAAACATGGCAAGATCTGCATCGGATTCACGCCGGACGAGGAAATCGGCTCCGGCGCGGATGCGTTCGACGTGGCTGGTTTTGGCGCGGATTTCGCCTACACCGTAGACGGCGGCACACCCGGCGAGTATGAGTGCGAGAACTTCAACGCCTGTTCGGCGGAGGTGAGCGTACACGGCTTTAACATCCACCCCGGCACGGCGAAAAACAAAATGAGAAACGCCGCCCGTATGGCCGTGGAGTTTTCCGCCATGTTGCCCGACAGCGAAACGCCCGAACACACCGAGAAGCGGGAGGGCTTTTATCACTTATGCGAAATCAAAGGCGATGAGAGCGAAGCGAAACTTTCCTACATCGTTCGCGACCATGACCGTGCGCTTTTTGAGCGCCGCAAGGAGCGCCTGAGCGCCGTTGCGGCATACTTGAATGGCAAGTATGGCGAAGGTTCCTTTACGCTTACCCTTCGTGATTCCTATGCCAACATGAAGCAGAAGATCGACGAGTATCCGCATATTACCGCGCGGGCCTTCGATGCTATCCGCGCCGCGGGGGACGAGCCCGTATCGGTGCCTATCCGCGGCGGTACGGACGGCGCGCGCCTCTCCTTTATGGGTCTGCCCTGCCCCAACCTCCCCACGGGCACCTACAATATGCATGGAATGCTGGAATATGTAAGCGTTCCGGAAATGGAGCGAATCACCCGGATGCTGGTAAAGCTGGTGGAGGCGCTGTAACAATACGCGGGGTTACCCACACGAAATGCATCGCACATGCAATTCACCCGGAAGCGGCGTGCCGCTTCCGGGTGAATTTGTTAGGAAAATATTCGTTGCCACAGCCATTACCAGTGTATCCGCAACTGGATGGGAACATTATTCGTTGGCGAAGTTGTACATCTCAATGGCGCTGTTGATCGCTGCGGCGGATTCGCTGATCGCCTGCTGCGGGGTCATATTACCGCCGAGCATGTTTTCCCAGTTGGATTCGATAATGCCGCGCGCTTCGGTGAACACGCCCAGCAGTGCACCGTGCGCTTCCACAGGGGAGGCGTGCAGCTGATCGATGGCGGTCTTGAACAACGGGCTTGCTTCCAAATGGGTTTTCATTTCGTCCAGATCGTACGCCTTCACCGTTACGGGGAAGTAACCGGTCATTTCATGCCAGTATACCTGCACCTCGGGAGATACGGCGTACTCAATAAACTTCCAGGCAGCGTCTTTGGAGGAGTCGTCGCCTTTATTCATCATCCATAGCGAAGCGCCGCCGATGGATACACCGCCGTTGACGCCTGTAACCAGATCCGGCAGGGGAGCGGTGCCCAGTTCAAAAGCGCCGTTGACCGCCTTTAAGATGCTGGTCAGGCTGGCGGTGGAGCCGAAGACGAAACCGATTTTTCCAGCCGCGAAGGCGGTGATGGTGGCGGTATCGTCGCGGCCGAAGTTAGCGTTGAGACCCTTGGTGTTCATGTCGTTGAGCCAGTTAAAAAGCGTTAAGCCCGCGCCGTTCTCGTCGAATGCGACGGCGGTGGCGGCATCCGTACGGCCATTGCCGTTATTGGCGAATTCCAGGCCCTGCTTGGAGCAGTATTGTTCAAAGAACCAGGAATACACACGGAAGCTCATGCCGGTTACATCGCCGTTGGTCAGCGCCACGCAGGCGGCTTCCAGCTCCTCCATGTTCGCGGGCGGATTTTGGGGGTCCAGCCCCGCGGCCTGGAGCAGATTCGCATTAAAGTACATGATCGGCGTGGAGGAGTTAAACGGCATGGAATACAGGGTGCCGTCCACCGTATAGTATCCCGCGATGTTGGGCTCCAACTGGCTTACGTCGTAACCGTTGCGGTCGATGACTTCCTGCATGGTCACGGCATAGCCGCTGTCGATCATCCAGCGCGTGCCGATATCGTAGAGCTGCATGATTTCCGGACCCTGGTTGGAGGTAACCGCGCTTTTCAGCTTGGTGATGGCATCGTCATAGGAACCCTGATACTCCGCGGTCACTTCGATATCGGGATTCATGGCGTTAAAGTCCGAGACGATCTTATCAATCGCCTCGCCGCCTGCGCCTCCCATGGAATGCCAGAAGGTGACGGAGGTTTTTTCGGCCAGAGCGCTGACGCCCAAAGTCATGGCGATGGCCAGGGAGAGTGCGAAGGCCAACATCTTTTTCATGGAAACCCTTCTTTCTTTGTCGTTTCTGTTCATCCATAGGCAGTATAGCGAGCCGTTGTTAAATCCTATGGCGGCGGCTTGTTTGGAAACCGTAAAATGAGCGGACGGATCAGAATTTACCATAACTTCATCTTTCACGGCGCTGCTCCTAACATGCGAAAGCTATACTGTGTACAATTAGGTTTGAAACAGGAGGAACGCATGAGTCAATTGTCAGGATACCGTCCGGGCGAGACGCCGGTTGGGGTGAAACGGAGGAAGATTACCCCTTACTTATTCTTAATGCCTGTGTTAGTATTCTTTATCGCATTTTATTATTACCCGTTTCTACGCACCATATTTACCAGCTTTGCGGTTACCGATGCCTCCGGACAGTTTAAAAAGCTCGTCGGATTGAAAAACTTTCAGATGATTTTCAATCGTAAGGATTTTGGGACGATCCTCCTGAATACCTTGCGCTTTGTGCCGATGATCGCGCTGCCCTCGCTGCTGCTGGGGCTGCTGCTCGCGCTGCTGGCTAACCGCAAGGCGATCCATGCGTCGCGCCTGATTGAAACGATGTTTTCCCTGCCTATGGCGATTGCCTCCGCATCCGCGGCGCTGGTATGGGCGCTGATCTATAACCCGGTGATCGGGGTCGCCAACTTTCTGCTGGGCACAAACATCAATTGGCTGGCCGACGACCACTACGCCATGGTTTCCGTCGCTGTGGTGACCGTCTGGCTGGAAATCGGCTCCAATTTCATTTTCCTGCTCACGGCGCTGCGCGGTGTGCCGGAAGAGCTGGTGGAAAGTGCGCGCATCGACGGCGCAAATGGATGGAAGGAATTTTTCCACATTACGCTTCCGATGATTTCGCCGACGCTGTTCTTTGTGATTTTTATGGATGTGATGAGCAGCTTTCAGGCCTTCGGGCAGATACGTATTCTCACGCAGGGCGGGCCGGGCATTGCCACGCGCGTGCTGGTGTACGATATTTATCTGGAAGCGTTTATGAATTACCGCTTCGGCTCAGCCTGTGCGGAATCCCTGATCCTGTTCGCAATGATGCTGGCGATCACGATGTTCCAGTTCCGTTTCGAGAACAGGGGGGTGCACTATGCGTAACCGTATGCCTGCCCTCAAGGGCGCCGTTTGCATTGTGCTGGGGTTCATAATGATTTTTCCGGTTCTGTACGCACTATCCATCAGCCTGATGCCGGAAAGTTTTATCGCGTCTTATCCGCCCAAGTTTTTACCGCTCCGGCCGACGCTGGACAACTATGAGAAAGTGTTTCAGACCGCGCCGATAGTTCGCTTCGTGTTTAATAGCGCGTTTGTGGCGGTGTGCATTATGGGCGCGCAGGTGCTGACCTCCGCGTTGGCGGCGTACGCGTTTGTGTATTTCGACTTTGTGGGGAAACGGTTTATCTTTATCGCTATACTGGCCACGATGATGATTCCGGGAGAAGCGATTATCATCTCCAATTACCTGACTGTCGCCTCGGTGCATTTGCTGGATCGTTATGCGGGGCTGATACTGCCGTACTGCGCCTCCGCGCTGGGGATTTTTCTGATGCGCCAGCAGTTTTTAACGGTGCCCAAAGAGTTCAAGGAAGCCGCCACGATGGATGGCTGCTCCGATACGCGGTTTTTCTGGCTGGTGCTGATGCCCGTATCATTGCCCGCGGCCAGTGCGCTGGCGATCTATTGTTTTATCAACACGTGGAACCAGTACATGTGGCCTCTGCTGATTACCAATTCCACCAACATGCGCACGGTGCAGATTGGCATCAGCATGCTGTCGTTTGCGGATGGCATGTCCTACGGGCTGATTATGGCGGGTTTCATACTGATATTGATTCCTTCGGTTGTTATTTTCATCCTGGGGCAACAGCGGATGGTGGGGGGCCTAATGGCTGGTTCTGTAAAGGGTTAATACCCTTTACAATCCCATTATGGGCACTCTGTGGGGCAATGGGGGTTTCGCACCTGCGGGTGTGAGCAGGGGCTTTCCGCTCGCCCCTGCACCCTTCGGGGTCGCCTTCTTATACGGCGGGTATAGCGCGAGGGGTTGCCTTTGAAGTACAGGATAGTCGTCCGGTCATACCGCGCCTGTTCGCATTGCTCTAAAGGGCATGCGTACGCGCGGTACGCCCAACCGACAAGCCTGTCCTCCTACAGTGCGATCCCTCGCGCTTCCCGCCTGCTGATTCCAAGGCGACAGAGGGGAAACGATCTCCATGTTGGAGGGTGTACCAGTATAGGGAAGCAATGGAAAACACTATCTTTGTTTGATAGTGTTCAGTCATATAGGCGGGCGACAGGTGAAACACTATCCATGTTGGATGGTATTCTAGTATAGGTAAGCGATGGGAAGCACTATCTTTGTCTAATAGTGTTCAGTCATATAGGCGGGCGACAGGTGAAACGCTATCCATGTTGGAGGGTGTTCTAGTATAGGTAAGCGATGGGAAACACTATCTTTGTCTAATAGCGTTCGGTCATATAGGCGGGCGACAGGTGAAACGCTACCCATGTTGAAGGGTGTACCAGTATAGGTAAACGTAGCAAGCACTATCCGTGTGAAATGAAAATCATTTTTCTATCTGTACATTGGTTATTTAAAAGCCAGTTTCGACAGACGTTTTTTTCTTCCGCTTGCAGATTGTTGCTTGAGGGGCGCAGTGCTCCCTGATCGGACGACTATCCCGTATTCCATAAGGGAGCACTGCGCCCCTATACGATCACAAGACCCGAAGGTTTCCAAAGGGCGAGCGGATGAACGGGGTATGACCGGACGACTTTCCTGTATTCCATAAGGGAGTACTGCGCTCCTTATAACGAGGCAAGCGACCGAAGGTTTCCAAAGGGAGAGCGGAAAGCCCTTTGGTGCGTCCGCAGGCGCGCCCCCCCCGATGCATCCATATGCGCGTTATTTTGAGATTCCAAAAGGCTTTGCCTTTGGTGCGCGCGCAGGCGCAACCCCCTTGTGCCAATAGGGTGCTGGCAGGTTTTCAAAGGGCAGACAAAATGCCCTTTGGTCAGGACTTCACGGAAGGTTCACGCTGCGTTCAAAGAATGTCCATAGCTACACGAAGATTTATTCACAATTGATCACTACAATGGGATTGACAAAAATCCGACGGGAGGAATCACATTGATCGAGGTCAAGAATCTCACCAAGGTGTATGGCAACCATATCGCCGTGGATCATGTGAGCTTCACCATCGATCCCGGGAAGATCTACGGCTTTCTGGGACCCAATGGCGCGGGCAAAACTACGACGATGAACATCATCACCGGTTGTCTGGCCGCCACGGAAGGCACCGTGACGGTCGACGGGCACGACATCTTCGAGGAACCCATTCAAGCCAAAAAAATCATCGGCTATCTGCCGGAAATGCCGCCCCTCTACATGGATATGACGGTGAAAGATTACCTGCGTTTCGTGGCCGAAGCCAAAGGCGTGGCGGGCAAGCAGATCGAAGCCGAGGTGGCGCGTGTGATGAAAAAAACGGCTGTTACGGACATGCGCCTGCGCCTGATTAAAAACCTGTCCAAGGGCTACCGTCAGCGCGTGGGGTTGGCGCAGGCGATCCTGGGCGACCCGAAAGTGATTATTCTGGACGAGCCGACGGTAGGCCTGGATCCGCAGCAACTGATCGAGATTCGCGACCTGATTCGGGAATTGGGTCACGACCATACCGTAATGCTCTCCAGCCACATCATGCAGGAGATCAGCGCGGTGTGCGATATGATTCTCATTATCTCCAACGGCAAGCTGGTGGCGGAGGATACGCCGGAAAACCTGGAGCAGCTTGCGCAGCATGAGCAGACGATGAAACTCACCGTACACGCCGGGGAAGCTAAGACTAAAAAGATCGTGGGTACGCTTGGCGCCGCGGTGGAGATTCGCGGCATGAAGGCGATCAGCGATAACGAAACAGAGCTTGAAATCGGCATCCTGACGGAAGAGGACGTGCGCGAGAAGCTCTTTTATGCCTTTGCCGAAGCGAAATGCGCCATCGTGTCCATGGTACGCGAGAAGCAGAGCCTGGAGGACGTGTTCCTGTCCCTGACCAGGGTAGACGCACCCGAAGCAAAGCCCGCGAGCGCGGCGGATAAAGGAGGTGTGGCCTGATGACTGCCATATTCAAACGGGAACTCAAAAGTTATTTCACCGGAATGATGGGGTATATATTTATCGCTTTCGTGCTTCTGTTTATCGGGATTTATACCTCGGCGCTGAACCTGAAATACGCCTATCCGGGATTTGAGTACGTGATTAGCAGCAGTGCGTTCATGTTCCTGATCACCGTTCCGGTGCTGACGATGCGCGTCTTTGCCGAAGAACGCAAGCAAAGCACCGACCAGTTGCTGTACTCCCTGCCTATCAGCGTTATGGATATGGTGCTGGGCAAGTACCTGGCGATGGTGGTTCTGCTGACCATCCCCATGGCGATTACGGCGCTGTACCCGCTGCTGATCGGCACGTTTGGCACCGTAAGCTACGCCACGGCATACTCCAGCCTGTTCGCATTCTATCTGCTGGGCTGCGCGCTGATCGCCATCGGCATGTTCATGTCCAGCATCACCGAAAACCAGATCATCGCCGCGGTGATGTGCCTGGGAACGCTGATTTTGTGCTATCTGATGACGGCTCTTTCCCAACTGATTACATCCACATCCCTTGCGTCCACCCTGTCGCTGATGGTGGTGGCGCTGCTGGTGAGTCTGGTGGTGCGCCTGATGACCAAGAGCTGGACAGCCGCGGGCTTTACCGCCGTGGTCACGTTTGTCCCGCTGGGGCTGCTTTACCTCATCTCCCCGACCGTGATGGAAGGTGCCTTTACCTCCGCGCTGAGCGCGCTGGCGATTTTTGACCGGATGGACAGCTTTACCGGCGGCATCTTCGACCTTACGGGACTGGTGTACTTTATTTCCGTCGCGGCGCTCTTCTGCTTCTTCACAGTGCAAGCTGTGGAGAAGAGGCGCTGGAGTTAGGGGAGGGATGAGAATATGAAACGCACGCAGAAAGTCTCCCTGTTTAAGAGCCGCCGGTTTAAAAGCGGCGGGTACGCGGTGCTCGTATCGCTGGTGGTGGTGGCGGTAGTGGTGGCGGTCAACCTGTTTATTGGCCAACTGCCTTCAACAATCACCAAAATCGATACGACCTCGCAAAAGCTGTTCACCTTCTCCGAACAGACGGAGCAGCTGTTGAAAAACCTCAATGAAAACGTCACCCTGACGCTGATTGCCGAAAGCGGCAGCGAAGACGATACCACCATGCAGCTGCTGGATCGTTATAAGGCGCTGAGTGACAAGATTACCGTCAATACCGTCGACCCGGTGGTACAGCCCAAATTCACCGCCAACTATACCAGCGATGACGTGGCTGCTAACAGCGTGATTGTCGTAAGCGGCAAGCGCAGCAAAGTAGTCGCCAAAGATGATATTTACGAGTACGATTACTCCAATTACTACTCCACCGGCACCTACGATGTTTCCTTCGCGGGCGAGAGCGCCCTTACCAGCGCCATTGATTACGTCATCAGCGATAATCTGCCCGTGATTTACCAATTGCAGGGCCATGGCGAAACCGCGCTCTCCGGCACCTTGCTCTCGGCCGTGGAAAAGGATAACCTGACCGTGAACGATCTAAGCCTGCTGGCGCTGGAAGCCGTTCCGGAGGATTGCTCCTGCCTGCTGATCTACGCGCCTACCGCCGACCTGGGAGACGAGGAGACGAACAAGATCATCACCTATATGGATCAAGGCGGCCGTTTGCTGCTGATAACCGATTATCAGGACGCCGCCCGCCCCAACCTGATCAAACTGGTTAACAACTACGGTGTGGATATGGTTAACGGCATCGTGGTCGAGGGCGACGCGAACCATTATGTGCGCGGATATCAGCATTACCTGCTGCCGACCGTGGAAACCCACGACATCACTCAACCGATTATCGATGGGAACCTGTACGTGCTTATGCCCGTCTCGCATGGCATCGTGAAGCTGGATCAATACCGTTCCAGCCTTACCATCACTGATCTGCTGACAACCACTGCCAACGCCTATAACAAGGCCAATCCCAACAGCATTACGTCACTGGAACGGGAGGATGGCGATACCAGCGGCCCCTTCGACCTGGGCGTCGCGATCAGCGAGACTGTGAATGACAAGGAAACCCGCATGGTGTGGTTCTCCTCCACGCAGTTCTTAAACGATCAGGTCAACGAAATGGTCGGCGGCTCCAACCAGGATCTGTTCCTCAACAGCCTCGGCTGGATGTGCGAACAGGAAAACAATATTTCTATCCGCTCCAAGAGTCTCAGCCAGGAATACCTCACCGTGCCGGACGGTTCCGCCAACCTGTGGAGTGCGATCCTGGCCGTGATCCTGCCGCTGGCCGTGCTGAGCGCAGGCATCGTGGTGGTTGTTAAGAGGAGGAAGCGCTGATGAAGAAAGGCAAACGCCTGCTCATCCTGCTGGGGATCGCAGTGGTGTTCGGCGCGGGCGCCTGGCTGCTGAACCTGAACACGCAAAAACAAGAAGCCGCCAAGGATGCTACAACGGACACGGAAAAGGCGGTGCTCCTCACAACGGATGCGGAGTCCGTCACCAAACTCTCCTTTACACACGGGGATGAGACGATCGACCTGAGCAAGGAAAACGATGTCTGGGTGTACATGTCCCGCGACAGCTTTTCGCTGGATACCGCCAAAGTGGATACGATGATCAGCGATCTGAAAAGCGTGGACGCGGTGCGCACTGTGGCTGACACCAATGATGCTAACGCCGATTACGGCCTGACCGAACCCGCCATGACGATTGCTGTAACCGATATGGACGGAAACGCGCAGCAGATACTTATCGGGGACAAAAATGCCACCACAGGGAATTACTACGCTGCCGTTGAGGGGAAGGCTGGAATTTACACCATTTCTTCCGACCTGTACAACGCGTACGACATTACGCTGCTGGATCTGCTGACCACGGAGGATTACCCGACGATCGACGCCAGCGCCGTAACCGGCGTGGAGTGGAACGACGGTCAGAATTCCAAGACCCTCCAATACTACCCGGACGGCAATGCGGCCGCATACTCCTCCGCATTCACCTGGTTTGAGACAAAGCAGGACGGCACACTGGCTCCCGTAAACGCGGAAACGGTCAGCACCTTCCTGGATGCGGCTACAGGTGTCAGCTACGCGAGCACCGTCGCCGACACCAAGGACGATCTGGCCGCCTATGGGCTGGACAACCCGGCGCTGAGCATCACACTGCATTATACCGAGGAAGTGGCGCAATCGGAGGCGGAGGCCGTGATGGCCGAGGAAGCGGCGGCAGCGACGGTAGCGCCTACTGCCACGCCGACCATTACCCCTACAGCGATGCCTGTCTCAACCCCGACCATGACAGCCACAGCCGCACCTACGGCCACGCCGACCGCCGCGCCGACTGCCACACCGACGGTAAAGCCCACGTCTGCGCCCACGGCCACACCGACCGCGAGGCCCACCGCGACGACCGGCGCATCCAGTGGATTAACGGTTGCCATGGCGGAAGCGGCGAACGCCGTGCCTACGGAAGAGATTACAGCGACGCCCACAGCCGTGCCGACCGCCACGCCGGAACCCATGGTAACGGTGGAACGCAGCATCACCCTGTATCTGGGCAATGCGGATGCGGACGGAAACGTATACATGACGCACTCTAAAACCAGCCGTGTGTTTAAAATCAGCAGCGATACCATGACAGCGCTGATGAAGCTTACGGCGGAAGACCTGCGTACGAATGTACCTGCAAACCTCACGCTTAAAGATATCACGGGCATGACCGCCGCGCTGGACGGCGTTACCAAGACGGTTACGGCCACTGCGGAAACTACAACCTCGGCATCCGGCACTGCGACGACCAAAACCGTCTATCAGCTTGATGGCAAGGAACTCAAATCCACGTTGTTCAGCCTGTTTGTGAACAAGCTCAAGGGAATCAAGGCGGAAGCGTACACCGACCAGACTGTGGCAGAGAGCGCCGCGCCCCTGTTCTCCGCGACATTCACGCAGGATCGCCCCGGTTTTGAAACCGTATCGACGGCTTTCTACGCCTATGACGCGAGTTTCGACCAGGCGGTTACCAACGGGGACGCGACCATGCTGGTCAACAAACGCGACGTGGATACGCTGAAGAGCTACTTTGACGGACTGGTTGCCACTGAGCCAACCCCCACCCCCGAGGCGACGGCGACGCCGGAGCCGACCGTGGAATAACCCTGCGCCTGGTCGGGCACTGGGGTGCCGACCCCGTTTACAGAGGTGCCCGACCGTTTCTCCTCTAGCCCCGTGCTTTCTTGCACGGGGCTAGAGGTATTTATGCATGAAAAAGCGACGGCCGACAGCCATCGCTTATAACGGTGGATTTTATTTTACGATGTCACAAAGCCTACATCCGCGGCTTGCCCTTACCGATTCCCACGCGTTCCGGGCTTGCGCCGTACCCGTTGCTGTGCGCCCATCCCGCGGGATGCGGATTTTCCGGGGTGTTCGGAAGCAGCGGCGTTTTTACCGGTGGCGGCTCTTCCACTCCGTCCGCGCACGGTTACGGGCTGCCGCGCGTTGCGTGGAGCAACGTCAATCGTCCTTGGCTTCAGGTCACGCGGCGGTACGAGGCATTCCCGACCGAACCCGATTAAATCTTCCCGGCCGCACAGGCGCAGGGCTTCACGAACCAGATCGCGGTTATGGGGATTTCGCCATTGCAGCAGTGCGCGTTGCATAGCCTTCTCCCGCGCCGTTTTAGCCACATAAATGGGCTTCATGGTACGCGGATCAAGCCCCGAGTGATACATGCAGGTGCTCAGCGTTCCCGGCGTGGGGTAGAAATCCTGCACCTGCTCAGGCTGGTGTCCAGTATCCCGCAGGTATTCGGCCAGGGTCACCGCGTCCGCGAGCGTACAGCCGGGATGCGAGCTCATCAAATAGGGAACAAGGTACTGCTTCAGTCCGAGAGTCTGGTTGAGCGCCTCGAACTTTTTCTCGAAAACGTCGTACACCTCCCGGCGCGGCTTGCCCATGGCATCCAGCACGGCGGGGCTTACATGCTCCGGCGCGACCTTCAATTGCCCGCTCACATGGTGCTCGCACAGTTCCCGAAAAAACGTCGGGTCCTTATCCACCAGCAGATAATCGTAACGGATGCCGGAGCGAATGAACACCTTTTTCACCTTGGGTAGTTCCCGTATCCGGTGCAGGATGCGCGTAAGTTCCGTGTGGCTGACGCGCAGGTTTTTACATGGCGTTGGGAACAGGCACTGCCGCTGCTTGCAGCAGCCTTCGCGCAGTTGCTTTTCGCACGCCGGGGCACGAAAGTTGGCCGTGGGGCCGCCAATATCGTGGATGTAACCCTTGAAGTCGGGCAGCGCCGTCAGTGCGCGCGCTTCGGAAACGATGGATTCCTCGCTGCGGGAGGTGACTACCCGCCCCTGATGGAACGTGAGCGCGCAGAAGTTGCACGCCCCAAAGCAGCCACGCGTGGCGGAGATGGAAAAGCGCACCTCGGTAAGCGCAGGCACGCCGCCCTTTGCGTCGTATATCGGGTGGGATGTGCGCTCGTAGGGTAAAGCGTAAACCGCGTCCATCTCTGCGCGGGTAAGCGGAAGAGCGGGGGGATTCTGCACCAGGCAACGGCGGGCATCCTGACGCTGGCAGAGCGCACGGCCGCGAACGGCGTCCTGCTCCTCGTACTCCAGCATAAAGGCGCGGGCGTAGGCGGCGGGGTCGGCGCAAACCTCGTCGTGGGAGGGGAGGACGAGCGCGCCTTCCGGCGGTTCCCTGGTCATGTAGCAGCAACCGCGAAGGCGGGGGAGTTCCTCTGCGGGCAAACCCCGGCGGAGCCAATCGGCGCAGGCAAGCACGATGTTCTCACCCATGCCGTAAATCAGGAGCGTCGCGGCGCTGTCTGTAAGCTCGCTTCGGCGAACCTTGT
>JAJFVI010000225.1 GCA_021371895.1 Eubacteriales bacterium
ATACCGATACGGCTTCCGAAGGCGAAGCGGCCTTTGCGACCGTACAATCAATCACTGATACCGCCTCCCGCTATTATGACGGAGATACCTGGCTTGCCGGGCAGAGCGCGACGCTGTATGACATGAAAACCATCGTTGCCGTGGATACCGGCGTCGTTAACCTGTGCGCTATCATCGGTATTTTCCTGGTGCTGATGATTACCTACAAATCCCTGAGCATCCCGTTCCTGCTGCTGTTTACCATCGAATCGGCCATCTGGCTGAACCTATCGCTGGCCTATTTCGCGGGTCAATCGTACAACTTTATCGGGTATCTGGTGGTCAGCACCGTGCAGCTGGGTTCTACGGTCGACTACGCCATCCTGCTGGCCGACCGGTACCTGGGTAATCGCCGCAAGCTGGAAAAACGCGAGGCAATCCGAAAGGCCCTGGGCGACAACATCCTGTCACTCATCACCTCCGCGGCCATACTGTCCACGGCCGGGTTCACGCTGTCGATGACCTCCAGCAACGCCATTGTGGCGGAGCTGGGCACGCTGTTGGGGCGCGGAACGCTTTTCTCGCTCGTTATGGTGGTCACGGTTCTGCCGGCGCTGCTGACGCTGTTTGACAAGGTGATTCGCAAAACCACATTGGGTCATGGATTCCACCGGAGCGCCCCGCTAATGGATACGAATGAGCAGCCGGATACGGATACTGCGCCCATCGACGCGCCCGCCTCGCCATCCGCGGCAGGCGAACGGTAGGCGCGCGCTTTCGCCATCCCCCGTTGCTAAATCACAGATGTTTACGCCGATCTGGCGTTCGCGCCTATCGGCCAGATTGAACCAAGGAGCATGAAACACAATGAAAAGAATGCTATCCCTGCTACTGACCCTCGTTATGCTGGTTTCCTCCACGGCCGCGCTGGCGCAGGACGCGGCTACCGCCCCTAAAGAAGAGGTTGTTTACGGGCTGCTAACCGCCACGGGCGCGGTGAATACACTTTACGTCGTCAATATTCTCTCCGGCGGAGGCGATCTGCTGGATTACGGAGATTATGCCAGCGTTGAAAACCTAACGGGTACCGAACCCCTGACCCAAAACGGGGACAAGATTACCCTGCATACGGACACAGCGCGTTTCTATTACCAGGGCACACTGCAAAGCGAGGCCCTGCCGTGGAACGTGGCCATCGTTTACACGCTGGACGGGCAAACGATCTCCCCCGACGAACTGGCCGGGAAAAGCGGCGCGCTGAACATTCGCCTGTCCGTTACGAAGAACCCGGCGGTCAACGAAACCTTCTTCCTCAATTACACGCTCCAGATCAGCGTGCTGCTGGATACCGCCCTATGCGATGACATCCGTGCCGACGGCGCCACCTTGGCGGAAGCGGCGGGTGAAAAGCAGCTCACCTTCACCGTGCTGCCGGGGCAGGAAGCGACATACGACATACAGGCGAACGTGCATGGTTTTGCCATGGGCGCGATCACCATGGGCGGCGTGAAGATGAATCTGAATCTGAGCGTGGACGAGGAGGCCATTACTTCGCAGCTCACCCAACTGACGGACGCCATCGCCTCGCTGGACGGCGGCGCGGGCAACCTGCAATCCGGCGCCACCCAGCTTACCGATGGGCTTACCCAATACCTGGCGGGCGTAAAATCCATGGCGGACGGACTGGGCCAATTACCTGATGCCGCGAGTGCGCTGGACACCGGCGCCGCCTCCCTGCGGGACGGCTTAAGCGGCCTGGCGGCACAGAACGAAGCGTTGCTTACCGCGGCGCTCGCCCTGCAACAAGCCACCTTCGACGCTGTAAACCAGCAAATGTCGCAAAGCCAGGCTTCCCTACCCGTGCTGACGCCGGAAAACTACACGCAGGTGCTTGGCTCCGTAACCGCCCTTGCGGACGTTAAAACACAGCTGGACGGGGTTGTGCAGTTTGCCAGCGGCCTGCAAAGCTATTTTGACGGCGTAACCCAGCTCTCTGGCGGCGCAGCGTCGCTGGCGGACGGGGCTTCGCAGCTTTCCACGTCGCTTACCGATCTGCCCGCCTCCACCGACACGTTGATTGCCTCCGGCGACGAACTGCAAACGGGCGCCAACGGCTTAAAAGACGGTCTGGCCACTTATAAAGAAGGCACCAGCGAACTAAGCACGCAAACCGCGGATATGGCAAGTAGCCTGAAAACGCAGATCAACGAGGCGCTGGGCGGCATCACCGGCAACGGTGACGGCGTCGTGTCCTTCGCGTCGGAAAAGAACACGAACGTGAGCGCCGTTCAGTTCGTGCTAAAAACCGACCCGATCACGCTGCCCGAGCCGGAGGCGATACCCGAGCCCGAGACGGTTCCCCAAAGCTTTTGGCAGAAGCTGACGGCACTATTCGGTTTCTAAGGAAACGGTCCTGCAAGAACCCGTGAGAAAGCGAGCTGGTTTCCCGCCTGATGTATATCGCAGCATTCGCGCGAATAACAGCGCTATTGCCTGAAGGATGCAGCGTATGGATGGCGGAAAAGCAGCAGCCGGATTGCGGGTTCTTTTAGCCTTTATACATGACCCGGACGTTGAAACGCGGGGTATGGAAAATCTCATAAACAGGGTGGTTCAGGAGCTTCCTTTTTGCCTTTGACCTGGTACGGCAAAACTGACCCGCTCCCTAATTGAACATATAAAGCACTATCCTTTCGATCGTCTTCAGATCGACCTGCTAAAGCTGCATTCCAAAGAAACCGGATGCCTGTCTCCAGCATTCTGCCCGCTGGAGGCCTCCTGATACACCTTGAATAATTAGTTATGATTGGAAAACGAGTTGATGATTGGAAAAAAGATGAATAATCGCATTAATTTATAATAGAAAACAGATAAAATGAGTACAAAAACTGGATTATCACGTTGTTTTTTTGATATTTTTTTGTTATTCTATAGTATGGGTGGATAGAGCATAATGAAAGGGGGTGCATAGGATGGTCGTTGAGATCATCGCGGTATGCCTCCTGGCGAAATGGAAAGGGTATCAGCTGAAATACCTGTTCCGCACCTGGACCTTCTACCCAATCCTGCTGGTGCAATGCATACTCGTTTTATTTCAGGCAAGCATCTTTTTGAGGCGGTTCATTTTCATCCAGTTCGTGCCCTACACCGAAGCAGCCGTGATTTTATCGTTTCTATTCGCGATTCTCGCCTTCAAGCTCTATAAGCTGGCGCTGCTGGGTTCCGCATCCATCCTGACCGGCACGCTGCTCAACAAGCTTGTGCTTTCCCAAAACGGCGGAAAAATGCCGGTGTATCCCACACTTTCCTACCTTACGGGGTATGTGACCCCGGAAATCCTCAACACGGCGGATGCGCTGCACGTACCGTTCGGCTCGGATACGCACCTGAAATTCCTGACCGATTATATCGATTACGGGTATTGCATCCTCAGCGTGGGCGACCTGTTTATTCATTTGTTTGTATGCATCATCCTGTACGCTCTTATCAAGGCGGTCAACCTGCGTTATGGGGCCAAACCAGCCAAAGACAAATAAGGAGGACGATACTATGGACGGTATTGCGGTAAGTCTGGCCATGCTTCTAATGAAGGGGATTCCCGAGGGGTTTATTATTGCCTGGGGAATGCTAATCCTCACAAACACGAAGGTGGAAAAAAAGAAATATCTGCTGCTGAGCCTCCTTTACATCGTCATCACCTATCTAGTCCGTTTTCTGCCCATCACGTTGGGCATAAATACGGTGCTCTCCCTGTTTGTTATGATTTTCAGCTATCAGATAGTTTACCACGCCGGATTGAATAAAATGGTCCGCGCCATGATCGCCTCCATCGTCATCCTTGTGTTTACAGCTGTTTCCGAAATTCTCAACGTGGTATTGCTGACAATGTTGTACGGAAGCGAGCAGGCCAATATACTGGTGACGTCCTCCAGCGAATTATCACAGGCGATCTATACGATGCCGTCAACCATATTTCTTGCTTTGTTTGCTGTTGCCGGCTATTTTATCACGAAAGCGATTCAAAAAAGGAAGAGCACACATGGAAAACCTGGTAAGGAGATTAGCGAGTAGGATCGCGTTATCACTTGGGTATGATGCGGAAAAGGAAGCGGTTGTTGCCTACGGGCTATTGGCGATCGTTCAGGTTGCGATCACCGTTATTTTAGCGCTGCTGTTCGGTTTTTTAGTTGGCGCTCCCGTGGAAGCGATGATCGTTTGCTTCTCTGTAAGCATCCTGCGCAA
>JAJFVI010000236.1 GCA_021371895.1 Eubacteriales bacterium
GCCCAGGCGGGATTTGTCCTTCGTGCCGTCCAGCTCCATCATGGCCATATCCAGCGCGGCGGTCTGCGTGGCGTCCATGCCGCGCAGCGCTTTCTGGATCTCACCGTCAATGTTGCCGACGGCTTTCAGCACGCCCTTGCCTCCGAAGCGGGCGGGATCCTTGTCACGCAGTTCCAGCGCCTCGAATGCGCCGGTGGACGCGCCGCTGGGTACCGCGGCGGTACCTTCCACGCCGTTTGTCAGGGTTACAACAGCTTCTACCGTGGGGTTCCCGCGGGAATCGATAATTTCGCGGCCATGGATCTTCTCAATGGGGAATTGCATAAATAGTTCCTCCGAATCGTATAAGCGTTCCCGCGGCATTCCGCCGCGAGCATCGCTCGGTCCGTTCCCTGCCGCTGCCGTATGCCGCCGAAAGGCGTGCCGACGGAGAGCGGGAAGGCCGTGTGTTCATTATACCGCATTCAACGGGTATTGTGTCAACATTTTGTGATTTTATTCACAGCGGATTTTGCGAAAGGCGCGCATCGGCGGCCTGCGCGGACTGCCCTCGGGTGTGAAGCACGGAGGCGAACACCGCGGAAAGCGGCGCCGCGGCGACCAGCCCGAAGCTGCCCACAAGGGTATGGAGCAGTTGGCTGGCGACGTATTTAAGGTTGACCACGTCCGAAAGCGGCGTACACTGCCCTTGCAAAACAGCGGGTGCGCGCATTACCAGCAAGCCAAGGTTAGCGTTCCCGTTGCGAAACGAAAGGAGCGGGCTGATTTTCTATGCCTGGCTCGAAGACAATTTTACAATCTGTTCGCGCCGGAAGCGCAAAAACACCGGCGGGCGTTGGCCTGCCGGCATTTGGATTTATTCGGGATTGCTTCGGGAAAGCTTAACCTCTTCCTTACTCCGAGACTTTGAAGATCTGAATGGTAATCACACCCTCGCCGGTGCTTTCGGCGAGGATACGGATGGGATAGTCGTAATCATTGCGGAAGATGAAGTTCAGGCTGTCGCTGCCGACCGCCGCATCCTGATGCATGGGCAGGTAACGGGCGCAGCCGGGGCCGTGCGGGCGGCGATAGACGATGGTGATGCCCGGCAGCTGGCGCACGGTATTGTATAGCGTAGAACTGCTCTGGCACGTGCCGCCGCCGTAGCCGGGCTGGCTGCCGCCGTCAATGAGCACCGGGGCGGGGAAATAGCCGTTGGCTTTTTTATAAGGGCCGATCTGCGCGTTGAAATCCAGCTGTTCGCCGGGCTGCAGGACGCGGGTCATCAGCTCGCAGGAGCGCACGATATTCTTCACGCGGCCGTCGTTGAGCTCCACGCCGTTGTTGTACTTGAAAAACGAGCTGAACGCGGAAATGGGGGTATCCTCGCTCATGGGTTGATCGGTGGGCGACACGACCACCAGGTCGCTCAGCAGCGTGGCGTCGATATAGCCGTAACTGCGCCAGTAGAGCACCTTGGCAAAGCCCTGCGTAAAATCGATAATCGCGACCTTGCTGCCTTTGCCTACGACGATGGGGAAAATTTCGCTGCTGTTGTTCGGATCGGTATGCACCGGTGCCACACCGGTGGTGGTGGCGACGTATTTCATCATCATCACGCCGTAGGGCGGAGTGGTTTCGGGGTCGAGGGTGGTGGTGTTTTCATCGATGCAGGTGCGTTTTACAAAGCCCACCACACCCTCGAACTCCACCAGCACGAACGCGGGGTAGACCTTATAGATGGTCACGGTATCCCCTTTGCCCGCGATGCCCAGCGTTTCGCTGGTTTCATCCTGCTGCGCGCGGATGGAGGCGGCCGTGCCCGTGGCGGTCAGCAGTTTGATTTTAGTGGTGTATAGCGGTGTAAGGCCCTCGATGCTGGGTCGTTCCTGGTCGGCCTGACCGACGATCTCGCCCATGCCGTCGTCTTCCACGTAGTCTTCCACGATCACTTCATCCAAAGAAGAACCAGCCGCCGAGGTTCCCTCGGCAAAAGCGGCCGGTACCGCCAGCAGGACACAGAGCAGAAATAGCAAAGCGCGTTTAACCAAAGCGCGAACACTCCTATCGGAATAGAATCGAATTCAGTATAACACAGTTTGCCACAACAGGCGAGAACTCCCCCCGATATTTTACAGGCGCACGGCGGCGCACCGGGTGCGCCCGCGGCGCGCTTGTAATGTGACCGGGGATTGTGTATAATGAAGAATGGTCTTACCTTTCGATCCAAACACAACCACGGGGGTGGTCGACCAATGATGCCTGGCAAAGACAAAATGCTTATCACAGGCGGCAAGCCGCTGATGGGTGAAATCTCGGTAAGCGGCGGTAAAAACACAGCCGTGGCGGTGATTCCCGCCACGCTGTTAACCGACGAACCCAGCACCATCGAAAATCTGCCGGATATCGACGACGTGCAGGCGTTGATTGAGATTCTGCAATATTTGGGCGCAAAAACGGAATACGTGCCCGGCCATCATCTGAAGGTCTATCCACAGGGGGTGAACGGCCATCAAGTGCCTTTTGAATTCACCAAACGGCTGCGCGCCAGCTACTACCTGCTGGGCGCGCTGCTGGGCCGCGGGGGCCACGCGGAGGTTGCCTATCCGGGCGGCTGTGATATTGGCAGCCGACCCATCGATCAGCACCTGAAGGGCTTTTCCGCGCTGGGCGCGGCCATAGAGGAGCGCGGCGGTATCGTGTACGCCAAGGCTGGCATGCTGCAGGGCGCGGACATCTTTTTTGATATGGTAACGGTGGGCGCAACCATCAACGTGATGCTGGCCGCAGCGCGGGCTACGGGTAACACCATCATCTACAACGCCGCCAAGGAACCGCACATCGTCGATCTGGCAAACTTTCTAAACTCCATGGGCGCACGCATCAAGGGTGCAGGCACGGACGTCATCCGCATCTCCGGTCGGCAGGAACTGCACGGCACCACCTACACCGTCATACCCGATCAGATTGAAACCGGAACGCTGATGATCGCGGCGGCCGCCACGCGCGGGGATGTGACCATCCGCGGCTGCATCCCCACCCATATGGAAAGCCTTACGGCCAAGCTGCTGGAAATGGGCGTACGGGTAACAGAGAACGACGATTCCATCCGCGTTCGCCCGCAGTACGAGCAGCGTGCCGTGAACGTGAAAACGCAGGTGTACCCAGGCTTCCCCACCGACCTGCAGCAACCGATGACGGCGCTTTTATGCGGGGCCAATGGCACCTCCACCGTGTGCGAAACCATCTTCGAGCAGCGTTTCAAACATCTGGACGAGTTGCGCCGTATGGGCGCGCACATCAAGCTGGTGGATCGCACCGTGCTTGTGGAGGGCGTACACGAGCTGTATGGCGCGCCCGTCGTCGTAACCGACCTGCGCGCCGGCGCCGCGCTGATCGTGGCCGGACTGATGGCCAAGGGGCTTACGGAAATCTACGAAACCAGTTATATTGATCGCGGTTACGAGCGCATCGAAGCTAAGCTTCGCTCGCTAGGCGCGGATATCCGGCGTGAAAAGCTGTAGCATGGCTCGCCAGGCAGCGTCGAGGCGGTCACAACCGGCGGCGCGGACTCTGAGCGGGCTTTTCCTGCGTGGGAGGTGAGCCTTCTGTACGACAAGAAACCATTTGAGGTGCTCGGAGTTTCCCCAAGCGCAGAAGCCTCGCAGATACGCGCGGCGTACCGCAAGCGCGTCAAGGCGTGCCACCCCGACCAGTATCAGGATCCGGAAAAGCAGAAGGCCGCGCAGGAAATGCTGATCGACCTCAACCTCGCCTATGAGGAGGCGCTTAAGCTCTTCTCCCAGCGGCACGTGGGTTTCAACCTGGTGTCACAGGAGGAGGCAAAGCATTTCGCCGCCCGGCTGGTGGAACAGGGAAATCTGGAAAGCGCGCTGCGGCAGCTCAACCGCGCCGACAGCAAGGACGCGGAATGGTTCTACCTCCAGGGCAACATCCTCATGGGGCTGCGGCAGTACCAGACCGCGCACCAGAGTTACCGCGAAGCTGTCCGCCGCGAACCGGAAAACAACCGTTACCGCGCCGGCGCGTTGAACGCGGCGGTTGAGGACAGACGAAGCCGTCAGCCCGTATACCGTGTGCTCCGCTGGATGGAGGATGTATTCCACCCCGGCAAGAAATAAACGCCGTCCCCCGCAATGGGAGGCGGCGATTTTTATTTCCCACAGCAAGCAAACGCGCATGTTTACGCTCCGTTCACAGGTGGAGTGTTTACAGATGGGTAAGTATTGTTGTATAATGTTTTTAAGACAGATGAGAATCGAAGCGACAACCTGATAGGCGGGAGCGTAACGTTATGGACGCGGAAAAGGCGATCATCACCATCGGGCGTGAATATGGCAGCGGCGGGCACGAAATCGGCAGTTTGCTTGCGCAGAAGTTGGGCGTGCCCTTCTATGACAAGGAACTCCTTACCCGGGCTGCCAAAGCTAGTGGTATTTGCGAAGAGATGTTCGAAAACCACGACGAGAAGGCAGTACCAAGCTACCTGTTTTCGTTTTTCTCCGGTGCGGACGCCATAGCCGCAAGCGGCGAAGCGGAAATGCCGCTGAACCACCGCATCTTTCTAGCGCAGTTCGAGACTATCGCCAAGGTCGCGCTGGAAGGTCCCTGCGTGATGGTGGGGCGGTGCGCCAACTATGTGCTCAAAGACCAGCCCAATCTGGTGAGTATCTTTATGTACGCCGGCGTCAACGCGCGCGTGGAGCGCATTATGCAGGTGGAAAACCTGACGTACGAGCAGGCCAAGGATCGCGTGCGCAAGGTGGATAAGCAGCGGCAGGGCTACTATAACTTCTTTGCCGACGGCAACTGGGGCCACCGCAGCAACTACCATATGATGGTCAACACCACCGGCGTGGCGCACGACGCCATTGTTGACAGCGTAATCGCCTACGTCCGGGGGCGCGCCTGACAGCCCCAAGGACGCATCGCCGCAACCCCTTCCCCGCCCCATTCGCATTATTCTCCCATAAAATACAGCCGCGCGGCGCCAGTCCCCGAGGGGATGCGCGCCGCGCGACTGCGTGTACGCCGCTCTCCAGGCGCCGCTATGAAGCCGGATACCATTCTCCCAGCGCGATTTGCAGAGCTTCGGTGTTGATATAGTGCATGGCCACGCCATCCACCACCAGCATATCGCTGAAGGCGTCCAGCGGGTAGGCGATCAGCGTGCGCGTCGCGCCGTCCACGGTGGTCAGCGTCATTTGCCAGTGCGGCGTGCCGGAAGGCGATTCGGCATTGTGCGCCGTGCCGGAAACCGTCATCTGCTGAAGGCTGTTCACCAGCGAAGTCAGCACGTCTTGGGCGACAGGCTCGCCGTTGATGGTCACGCTAATGTCGTAAACGACGTTACCATCCGTGTCGGTTTCAATCTGATTGTTTGCCAGCACATGTTCCGTATAGGAGGCACGCACGTCCAGCTTTCCCGTTTCTGTCTCCACGGTAATGGAGGCGATGCTCGCCGGGCCCATATCGGCAGGTGTTCTAGTCAGGTACTTTGAGGTGTCGGCGTTGAGGAACGACGTGACCAGAAAGCTGCTGACCCGATAGCATTCGCCCGCGTATTCGCAGAAATAGAAGTAATCTCCGTCCTTGGCACCCAACGTGAAGCGGAACGTCACCTCCGCCGTCGTGAGCGTTTGCAGCACGCCATCGGAATCGATCTGCGTATATAGGCCAGCCTGCTGGTGTACGTCCAGCACGGCGATCGGCGAATCGAACCCATACGCGGCGCGGTTGGAGGCGTCCACGGTGCCCATAAAGGTGCCCAGCCGGAAGTTTTTGAGCGCACTCATGAGCGTTGCGGAATCCTCGCTGTTCATGGGGTATTCGTAGGGCACTTTTAACGTTCCCAGATACGTGCCCGCACCGTCGGTAACGAAGGTGACCTCCATCAGCCCGCCATCTGCCGTACGCAAAGATACCTGATCGATCAACCCGGGCACCAGCGTTGGCTGCTCCACGGGTAGAAGCATCTGGGCCGTATATGCAAACGCCTCATAAATACCTATGTCGCACATGTATACACCCTCGTCGCCCGACCAGCGGTAATAGTGGTAGGTCGTATCGGGAACTTCCTCGCCAAGCTGAAGCTCCACCTCGTATCCATTGGCATAGCTCACTTTCACGATAATCTTGGGTGGCTCCAGCCCCATATCCGCCAGATGCTCGCTCACCTCGCTCGCATCCTCGGCCACGGTGTCCGTTACGGCAATCTGCGTGGCGGCGGCGACGATATCGTCGGAATAGCTTTCGTTGATAAGTTCCGCATCGCTGCCCTCGCGCGCCAGGTACAACTGCTGGTCGCGGTAGAGCAGCGTGTAGCTTTCACCGTCCTCATGCGTGACGGTGATCGTATCCAGCACATTCGTATCGCCGGTTTCCAGCATTTTGTGCGTCTGAACCGTCTGCATGCTGACCGTCAGTTCGTCGGGATAGCGCGCCTTAATGGTCGGCAGCAGCAGCACCAGTGCCGCGGCAACCGCCAAAAGCGCGCCCACGGCCATCATCCATCGCGCACGCTTGGAAAACCGCCGCCTGCGCAGCGGTTTCTGCATTCGTATTTTCTTGACTGGATGCTCCAAATAACCCACTCCCTATAGGATTTCCTGCCTTCTTACGTTCTTCGCCACCCACGGCGGCGATCATTCACCTGTCGCCTTAGCACCGCAGGTGGGGCGCGCGAGGGTCACGCCACAGGAGGATTACCCTGCCTGCTTACGTTCTTCGCCACCCACGGCGGCGATTTCCCCTGTCGCCTTAGCACCGCAGGCGGGGCGCGCGAGGGGGTGTACGAAGGATGGACAGGCTTGTCGGTCGGGCTGACCACGCGTATGTGGTCTGACCGGACGACTATCCTGTACTCCGAGAGCGCCCCCTCGCGCGAAGCCCGCCGTGTAAGAAGGCGACACCGAAGGTTTCCAAAGGGCGAGCGAAAAGCCCTTTGGCGCGCCTCACAGGGCGCGTCCCCCTGCGCCTTGCTGGCTTTATCGGCGTGCACGGCACTGCCGTGCCCTGCACTTGTAAAACCAGCCACCTGCGGGTCGCTTTCGCCTTCGGCGAAGTGCCCACAGGGCACGCGCTTCCCTGCGGTGTGAGCATAACCGCGCCAATCTTTCTCTATCGATTGCGCCGTGGCAGCAGCACCAGCACGGCCGCCAGCAGCACCAGCAGCGGCAGCGCCGCCAATAGCGCGATGCCCGCATTCACGCTACCCGCCGTCAGCCCCGGATGGAACGCCGATTTCGCTATTATATCCAGCGAAACGGTCTTTTGCGGCAGCAGTTCGCCCATCAATTGTAAAATAAACTCCTCGTTAAAGGTGCGCTGATACATGTATTCGTCGGTGAACACCGTGCTGTTGCCAATGGCGAACATCCGGCTGACGTTTCCGTTGGCGTGCATACGCGCGGACAGGATAGCCAGCGTCATCTCGCCCTTCCGGTCCCCCGGCTGATAATCGATCGTGGTGTTGCCGTCGGTGGGATCGCGCACATAGGCGTTGGGACCGGTCTTGAGCACCGTCGCCGCGGAAAGGGCGTTATCGGTCTGCTCCGGGGTTTCAAACGCGCAGGCGCCAGCCAGCAGCAGCACGTCCATACTGCCGGAGATCAGCGGCTGGGTAAATTCCATTTCGTTGAAATACGGCAGCAGATAGATACGCTCGCCGTAATAGCTGCCCTCGTCCTCCTCGCCGGCCACCACCACGCCGGGAATGGGCACGACGCCGTAACTGGTAAGCAGGCTTTGGTAATTAGGCAGATCTGCGGGATCGGTATAATCCCGCATCACAAACAGACTCCCGCCCTCCTGCGCGAACGCCTTCACAGCCTCCGTTTCGGTGGAAGAAAAGTCCTTCTGCGGATCGGCGACCAATAGCAGATCGACGCCTTCCAGCGTGTCCCCCGCAAGCAGATCCACCGCCTGATGATCGTAGTTGTTGCTTTGCAGGAAGTCCGTCAGGTTGGAAAGCGCCTCCTCGGTCAGTTCCCCGTGCCCCTGCAGAATCCCCACCATGGGAATATCAGCCTGGGTTACGTATACCAGCGCCTCGGTCAGCTTTTTTTCGTAGGCCAGCCCAGCGATCTCAAAGGTGCCTTGTTCCACGTTATAACCCTGGGTTACAAAATCGTCGTAAGTCAGCACTTTGTAACGCCCCGTAGCCTCGCAGTCCACCACCACCGAATCCGCCGCGAGGGTTTCTCCGGTCACGTTGCTTTCAAAGCGAGTAAGCACCCCGGGGTTTTGGGCGATGTCGGTAGGCAGCACCGTAATCAGGTCGCTCAGGAGGTGATAGCGTTCCAGCACGGCGTAGAGCTGGCTGTCCATCTCCCCACTCTGGTAGAGCAGATACAGGTCGATCTTATTATTCAGGGTGTCGATCACCTTCTGCGTTTCCTCGCCCGTGCTGGTATAGCCGTTAAAGCTGAAATCCCGCCTCCAGCCATAGGTGTCCTCCAGGCTTTTCACGCCCAAATTGAGCAGCACACACGCCGCCACAAATCCGCAAAGCAGCGCGGCGCCGTATCCGCCGTGCCGCCACTTGGGCTTGCGCAGCGTGGTAACGGACTTTCCCCGCAATCTCGCCACACCATGCCCGATGCCATGGCCCAACCGGACAAAGAAGCGGCCGACAGCTTTCAACAGCTTCCTCACGCCGACCCTCCCTGCGAGAAACGTCTCGCGTCCATCACGCGCACGGAGGCCGTGAGGCACACCGCAATAAACGTAATAAAGTAAAGCACGCTTGCAAAGCTCAGCTGCCCGAGTATGAACGGCTCATACCGGCCATAGAGGCTGATAAAGTTGAGCGCATCCGCCGGAAAGCCCGCCGGCACCTTGTCGGCCAGCAGATCCAGCATCCACAGCAGAAAATTCGCCGCGAAGGCGGCAATCGCCGCGGGTACCTGGTTTTTTGTAAATCCGGTCACGAACATATCCAGCGCCAGGAACGCCAGGCTTTGCAGAGCAAAGCCCAAGTAACCTACAAACCATTCGCCGGGGTACACCGTGCCGTAAAGGGCGATGATCGCCGTACACACATTGGTCAGCACAATGGCGATCCCCATCACCGCCGCCGCCGCCAGATACTTCCCCAGCACGATTTTCCAAAGTGATAGGGGGCTGGTGAGCAGCAGCTGGTCGGTACGGCGCTGCCGCTCCTCGCACAACAGCCGCATAGTCAGTACGGGTGTCAGCAGCATCACCAGCAGCGTGAGCTGCGAAAGGAAGATCAATAGTTCGCCGGAAAGCGTGGAAAGGTTATTCAAGTAGAAGAGCAACCCGGAAAGCGCGGTAAACACGCCGATGAACACGTAGCCGATCGGCGTGCGGAAATACGCCATAAACTCACGTTTAAAAACCGTCGTCACCTTGAATCCCCCTTCCACGGTGCGGCGTCACTCCGAAATCGCCTTTAAAAACACCTGTTCCAGATCATCGTCACAGCGAGCCATGCGCAGGATCGGCGTGCTCATGGCGCTGCACAGCGTAAACACCTGCTTCTCCGGCAGGGCGGCGGGATCAAACGAAAGAGAAAGGGCGACCTCGTCCTCCTGAGCGCCGGGAAGGGCGCTTACGGAACGCACGCCGTCCAAGTGGCTCATCGCCGCCACCAGGCGTTTTTCACTCCCCTGCACGGTACACAGCAGCGTTACCGCTCCGCTTTGCCCCACTTCGCCGATGGGTACGTCCAGCTTTACCTCGCCGCGGTGCAATATAACCACACGGTCACAGAGCTGGCGCACCTCGCTGAGGTTGTGCGAGGAAAAGATAATCGTCTTTCCCGCGCTCAGCCTGCGGATCAGCGCGCGAATTTCGGTGATTTGCTTGGGATCAAGGCCCACGGTCGGCTCGTCCAGCACCAGCACGTCCGGATCACCGCAAAGCGCCTGCGCAAGCCCCACGCGCTGGCGGTAGCCTTTGCTCAGGTGCCCCAGCAGACGCTCCTGCATTTCCGTAAGCCCGGTTTTGCGGATAATCTCCCGCAAGTGCGCGGGTATGGCTTTTCCCTGCACCAGTTTAAGCGCCGAAACAAAGCGCAGGTATTCCTCCACCGTCATCTCGTCATACAGCGGCGGGTGCTCCGGCAGGTACCCCAGTTCCCGCTTTGCATTTTCCGGCTCCAGCAGCGGGTCGTACCCATCGATGAGTACACGGCCCGCGGTGGGCGCAAGATACCCCGTAATAATATTGAGCAGCGTGGTTTTTCCCGCTCCGTTTTGCCCCAAAAGTCCCAGCGTTTTTCCGTTGGGCACGGTAAGGCTCACGTTCCTGAGCGCTTCTACGCCGCCATAGCGCTTGCTCACGCCCTGTACTTCAATCATGTGCAAGCCCCCTTTCGCGTTTCCGCCCCCACATTATAACAGAGCTTGTGCCGGGACGGTGTAAATAGTTTGTGAACATCGCCCGCACCCCCCGGAATCATACATTTTTATGCATATCGACGCATTCCCCGTTTAGCCCGCGCATAGTTTGGGTATGATCTTTACAGGAACCCATGCACCAACCAACACGATTACGAAGGAGAGATTCTTGTGAAAATTCTGTATCAGGCCAAGGCCGTATCCACAGGTGGACGCGACGGTCAGGTGACCGTAGAGAACAGCCCGATTCATTTTGAAATGGCGCTTCCGCCCGAACTGGGCGGTCACAAGGCCGTCGGTTTCAACCCGGAGCAGCTCTTCGCCGCCGGATATTCCGCTTGCTTCGGCAGCGCGGTAGAGCATGTGGTGAAACTCAAACGCCTTACCATCCCCAAGCCGGAGGTTCACGTAGACGTTGGCATCGGTAAAAACGACGTGGGCGGCTTCGCTTTGGCGGCGGACATCACGGTCGTGTTTACGGGTGTGGATCAGGCGACCGCGGATGAGCTGGCCGCGCAGGCGCACCTGGTGTGTCCGTACTCCAACGCGACGCGCGGCAATGTCGATGTGCAGGTGACGGCTAAAGTCGTATAATCTATTCCATAAAATTGGGTAATACGAAGAGTGTTGGAGGGCGATCGCCCTCCGACACTTTGCATACCTGTGGTTTTTTAAACCCAGCCTTCGGAAACTTATTTCCGGAGGCTTTGGTATTGTGTGCCGGGTTACAGCCCTGCCATCTCCGCGTTCACGCTCGCCTCGCAGGAACGCATGGCCAGGATGGTTTTGGTAAACAACTCGTCCAACTCCCAGCCGAGGGCTTCCGCGCCCTGCGCGATAACATCGCGGGAGCAGCCCGCGGCAAACTTTTTATCCTTAAACTTCTTTTTCACGCTGGACGCCTCCATGTCCATCACGCTTTTAGAGGGGCGCATCAGCGCCGCCGCACCGACGAGCCCGGTCAGCTCGTCCACGGCGAAAAGCACTTTTTCCATCGTGTGCTCGGGCTTCACGTCGCTGCAGAGGCCATAGCCGTGCGAGCATACGGCGCGGATCGCTTCCTCGCTTACGCCCACCTCCCGCAGCATGCCGGGCGCTTTTTGGCAATGTTCGTCGGGATACAGTTCAAAATCGACGTCGTGCAACAGCCCGACCGTCGCCCAAAAATCGGTATCCTCCCCATACCCCAGCGCCGTCGCGTACCAGCGCATCACACCCTCCACCGTCAGGGAATGCTGGATGTGGAAAGTTTCCTGATTATACTTTTTCAAAAGCGCGAGCGCTTCTTCCCTCGTAAGCCCCAATTGCATGGCGTTTTCCTCCTTTTGTGGTCGTTTCATGTTCAGTATCATAGCACAACCGCGCCGGTTTCGCAAAGCGTTCCGCTTGCTCATGCGGACTTTGGGATGGTACAATAGGCATGGAATCCCGCGAGAAAATAATCACCCGATTTTGATGTCGCCTGCATGAAACCGTACCCCCGGTACGTTAGAGTAAGTGGAGCGATAGACGGCCGCCGCACCCGGGTGCTGCGGCAATGGAGGCTCTGAAATGCCTGATTTCGAGGGGCTGTACGAGAAATATGCTACCGATGTACTGCGCGTTTGTTACTTCTATCTGGGCGACCGGCAAAAGGCCGAGGATGTATGCCAGGATGTGTTCGTCCGCCTGATCGTCAACGCACCCGAGCTGGAAGAAGGCCGCGAGAAGGCCTGGCTATTGAAAGTGGCGCTTAATCGCTGCCGCGATCTGTGGCGCGGCTCGTGGACACGGCGCGTGGTGCTGGGAAGCCCGGTTTTCGAGCTGATCCCCGCGCAGGACAACACCACCAATCAGGATGAGGAAGAGGCCATGATGGACGCGGTTCACCAGCTGCCCGCGCCGTTTCGCGAGGTGATCCTGCTGCATTACTACCAGAATTTCGGCATCAGCGAGATCGCACAGATCACGGGACTTCCGGAAGGCACCATATCCAGCCGCCTGTCACGAGGACGCAAGAAGCTGGAAAGTATTATACAGGGAGGGGACGCACAATGAACCGATTGACCGATTTGCCGGAGATCACCCAGCGTCGTATGGGCGGGTTGACCGCCGACGCGCGGCTGAAAGCAAAAATTCTGCGGGCTGCGGACGGGCCCGCCCCGCGCCGCGCGCATTTCAGCCCGGCGCTGGCCATTACCGTCGCGGCGGCGTTGTGCATAGGGCTTTTGGCGATACTCGCGCTTTCCCCAACACACCCATTGGGCACGCAATCCAAGTCGGCTCTTTTGGACAGCCGCTCCGCCGGCAGCACGGCCGAACTTTCCTCCGCAGCAACGGATCAGCCACAGGATGTGGCCGCGGGCAGCATCAGCGTCGGCGGCGCTACGGAGAGCACCGGAGATTACCGCAATCTGTTCGCCTCCGAGCGTAGCGGCAACTATCCGCTCATCATGGCGGGCAACGCCGTATACCGGATGCTCATCAGCCCCACCGATATGGACGACTCCCTGCTGGGGTCGGCGCTGGGCGAAGTGACTGAGTACACGCTGGAACCGGCGCTCAGCGATGGCGGAATCATCAGCAACATTGTCTCCGCCGGCGAAACCATATACGCCGTGCGCGACATGAACGGCGCCATGGCAGCCGCCTATATTAACGGCAGGCTGCGTGTATTCCAGCGCGTGAGTTTCGCGGGCGCGGCGGTGCTGGGCGGCGAAACGCTCAGGAACACGCTCAGCGTTACCGCGCAGGCCACAGCCATGGAACTGACGGGCGTAGGCATCGTAGCCAACCCGGTCAGCGCGCAAAACCTGTTGCAGATGCTGCTGACCGACGCCGAATACGAAAACTCCTCCTTTGGCACGGATGATACCCGAAGCCTGCTGATCGCGCTGGATAACGGCCTGATTGTGCAGCTGATGGTGGGCGCGGACACCGTAAGCGCCTGCGGAACGTGGAGCTGCCCCGATTTCTTTGCCGAATATGCCGCCGCGGTAGCCTCGGAGTAAATCGGTTAACTCGAATAAACAAACTTTAAATTTATGCCGGCCGTTCATTGCAACGACCGGTTTTCCCTGTGCATAAAGCGCGCGTACCCAGAATCGCGGTACGGTTTCCCCCTGTCCGGATGCTTTTCTTCCCCGGCAAAACGTGCTATGATAAGGGAGCCGATCCCGCCAACGCAGGCCGCGCGGGCACGCCCCGGGAGCTTGAAAAATAAACGGAGGCCGCAGCGATGAAACAAATCAGCATCGTCGTTCCCTGCTATAACGAGGAGGCGTCCGTTCCCCTGTTTTATAAGGCATGCGAAGAAGCGCTGCGGCCGCTGCCGGTGGAGCCGGAATGGTGGTTTGTGGACGACGGCAGTACGGATGGCACTCTGGAACAGATTAAGGCTCTGCACAGGCAGGATACGCGGGTGCACTACATCAGCTTTAGCCGCAATTTCGGCAAGGAGGCGGCCATGTACGCCGGACTGGAGGCAACCCACGGCGAATACGTGGCGGTGATGGATGCGGATCTGCAAGACCCTCCCGCGCTGCTGGGCCCGATGCTTACGATTCTGGAAACCGAGGAATACGATTGCGTCGCCACCCGGCGCGTGACCCGCAAGGGGGAGCCGAAACTTCGCTCGTTTTTTGCGCGCAGGTTTTACAAGCTCCTCAACCGCATCAGCAAAACCGAGGTGGTGGACGGCGCGCGCGATTTCCGGCTGATGAAGCGCGCCATGGTGGACGCCGTGCTCTCCTTAAAGGAAGTCAGCCGTTTCAGCAAGGGCATCTTCAGCTGGGTCGGCTTTCGCACGCAATGGATGGAATACGAAAACGTCCGGCGCGCGGCCGGGGAAACCAAGTGGTCGTTCTGGAAGCTGCTGATCTACTCGCTGGACGGGATTATCGGCTTTTCCACCGCGCCGCTGGCTCTCGCCAGCTACATGGGGCTGGTTTTTTGCCTGCTCGCGTTCGTGCTGATCCTCTACTTCTTCATTAAAACGCTCATCTGGGGCGATCCCGTGGCAGGTTTCCCCGCGATGATCTGCATTATCCTTCTGCTGGGCGGCATTCAGCTGTTCAGCATCGGTATTCTGGGTCAGTACTTAAGCAAAACCTATCTGGAAGCCAAACACCGTCCCCTTTACATCGCCCGGGAGAAGGAGTGATTCCATGCGTGCCACCCGCGCCTTTTCCATCGGCCCCGTGCCCATCGGCGGCGGCGCGCCGGTAACGGTGCAGAGCATGACCAACACCGACACCCGCGACGCGGAAAAGACCCTTGCGCAGGTCCGCGCACTGGCTGCCGCCGGCGCGGACATCGTACGCGTAAGCGTATACGACGACGCCTGCCTGCCCGCCTTCCGCTTAATTGTGGAGGGCTCACCCGTGCCCATCGTCGCGGATATTCACTACCGTGCCGATCTCGCGGTGGGCGCGCTGGAAAACGGTGCGGCCAAGGTGCGCATCAATCCCGGCAACATCGGCTCCGCCACACAGGTGCGGCTGGTAGCGGATTGCGCCAAAGCCCACCACGCTCCCATCCGCGTCGGAGTCAACAGCGGCTCCATCGATAAGGACATTTTGCGCCGCGACGGCGGTGTGACCGCGCAAGGCATGCTGGACAGCGCCCTTGCGCACGCCCGGCTTTTGGAGGCGGCGGGTTTTAACGACATCGTGCTCAGCCTTAAGGCGACCGATGTCCCCCTGACTGTGGCCGCCTACGAACTGGCCGCGGCGCAGACCGACTACCCCCTGCACGTAGGCGTTACCGAGGCAGGGCTGCCCGGCGACGGGCACATCAAAAGCGCTGTGGGGATCGGCAGCCTGCTGCTGCGCGGCATCGGGGATACCATCCGCGTGTCTCTCACCGGCGATCCGGTGCCGGAGATTGCCGCCGGCATCAGCATTTTGCGCGTCTGCGGCCTAAGGCGGGATTACGTTAACGTCGTCTCCTGCCCCACCTGTGGGCGTACCAGCATCGACGTCGCCGTCATTGCCGCGCGCGTGAAACAGGCGCTGGCGGACGTGCGCGTGCCTCTCACCGTAGCCGTGATGGGTTGTGTGGTCAACGGGCCGGGAGAGGCGAGGGAAGCTGACGTGGGCCTCGCGGGCGGCGGACTGGCCGAGCGCGGGGACTATGCCGTTGGCGCCATCTTTGAAAAAGGCAAACCGCCGGAGAAGGTGGAGGGCGATCTGGCCGCGCTCCTCGTGGAGCGCGTGCGGCGCGTCGCGTGGGAGCGGGAACAGGGCTGATCCGCGTTGTCTTCGTCGACTGATGATAACGAACGTCACGAAAACGGAATCCATCCTCCCTTCGCCCTGTCGGGCATGTGCCGACCCCGTCCGTTTCCGATGGGGCGCATGCAATGAAAGGAATGGCGCAGTGAACAGATCCGAACTCATCCATATATTGGAGGAAACCCTTCCGACGGTGAAGGATAAGCTGCGCGTGGAGCGCGTGCTCTACCGCAAGGCCGACAACAAGGCCTATTTCAGCTTCCTGTGCGACGTGCTGGTGCCGGAGAAGGATTTTTTAGCCTTGGAGCACCGGCTGCGCGCGCTGTTTCCCAAAATGCAGATCGCGCTGCGTGTAGCGTCCCCCTCCCTGAAGGAGGATTTTTTAGCCAACATTGAAACCTACACCCCCGTACTCAAGGACTTTTTACGCCGCCAGAGCCCCGCGCTTCGCACCTGGCTGGACGACGTGGGTTGGAGTGTGGAGGGAAACCGCATTCTGCTGACCTGTCCGGATGATTTTGCGATCGCTTTTTTTAAGCGCAACGAACTGGATACGAAACTTTCCCAGGCCGTATGGGACATCTTTCGCCTGCGGATGCCCGTGGGGCTGGTAAAGTGCGGCGAGCGCGAAGCGTGGGTGGAAAAAATGCGCGCTGAAACCACGCTGCGCCGCACGCAGGAGCAGGCCGAGGATCATGCCGGCAACCCCCACGCCGCCGAAACGGTACCCGGCGGCGCGCAGGCGGAAGATACGTCACCCTGGGAAGCGGACCCCGCGGCCATGCCCGCTCCCGCGCACGAAAAAGACAAGAAGCACCCTCCCGTGAACGGGGGCGCCGCTAAAAAAGGCCCTGTGCTCAAGGGCCGAGCCATCGCCGATCCGCCCGTGCCTATCGTCGAACTGCGGGAAGACAGCGGCGTGGTGGTCGTGGAGGGCGAGATCTACGCCGTCAGCGAACCCCGGGAGCTCAAGGGCGGCGAAACGGTGCTGGCCGCCTTTACCGTGGGCGATGATACTTCCACCGTATACTGTAAGGCGTTTTATAATTACCGTATGCGCCGCGCCGCCCCCGGTGAAACCCCGCAGCCGCCCACGGCGGAGGAAAAGGGGCGCGTCGCCAAACAGGTGGAGATGATCCGCACCGGCGTGCGCGTGCGTCTGCGGGGCGAATGCCGACAGGACACCTATTTAAACGATCTGTCGATCAGCGTGCGGGATATGCAGCAGCTGCCCCGGCGGGAGCGGCAGGATCTCGCGCCCGAAAACGAGAGGCGCGTAGAACTGCATATGCACAGCACCATGAGTGCCATGGACGCCACGACCGACGCGGCCGAGCTGGTGGCGCAGGCCGCCAAGTGGGGCCATACCGCCGTGGCGATTACCGACCACGGCGTGACGCAGGCGTTTCCCGCCGCCTTTGGTGCGGCGAAAAAGAATAAAATCAAGTTCATTCCGGGGGTCGAAGGGTACCTGTGCGACCTGATCCCTCTGGTGGAAAACGCGGATGACCGCCCGCTTACGCAAGCGACGGTGGTGCTGGATTTTGAAACAACCGGCCTCTCCCCCACGGTGGACCGCATCATCGAGATCGGCGCGGTAAGGCTGGAAAACGGGGAGATCAAAGAGGAACTGAGCCTGCTGTGCAACCCGGGCGTGCCGCTTTCGCCCAAGATTACGGAGATCACCGGCATTACGGATTTAATGCTGCGCGATCAGCATTCCCCCGCCGAAGGCATGCGCAAGCTGCTTGCCTTCATCGGTGATTGCGCGGTGGTGGCGCACAACGCACCTTTTGACCTGGGCTTCCTCCAAGCAGAGTGCGGCCGCATGGGGGTTAATTTTCAGGTCCCGGTCGTCGATACGCTGGTGCTCGCGCGCCGGCTGTATCCCGGGCTTCGCAGCTACAAGCTGGGCGCTCTGTGCCGCCAGCTGGGCGTACAGCTTAAAAACGCGCACCGCGCCGTGCATGACGCGGCCGCGACCGCCAAATGCCTGCAAGCGATGTACGGGGAACTGGAAAAGCGCGGCGCCGTTGCGCTGGGGGACGTGGACGGCGTGGTGCAGGGCGAAAGCATCAGCGATTCGTACCATATCGTGCTGCTGTGTAAAACGCAGAAGGGGCTGGAAAACCTAAACCATCTCATCAGCGACGGGCACATCCGCTATTTCCATCGCCACCCCAATATGCCCCGCCACCTGATTGCCAAGTACCGCGAGGGACTCGTCATCGGCAGCGCTTGCGAGTCGGGCGAGCTGTTCCGCGCGGTGGTCGCCGGCAAGACCGACGCGGAATTGGAACGCATCGCGCTGTTTTACGACTATCTGGAAATTCAGCCGGTCGCCAACAACCGCTTTCTGCTGCGCGCGGGCGAGGCGAAGGACGAGGAACAGTTAAGAGCCTTCAACCGCCGCGTGGTGGAATTGGGCGAACGAATCGGCAAACCCGTGGTTGCCACGGGGGACGTGCATTTTAAGGACCCGCAGGACGCGGTATACCGCGCCATCCTGCAGGCGGGATTGGGATACGAGGATTGCGACGAGCAACCGCCGCTCTATTTCAAGACCACCGACGAGATGCTTGCCGAGTTCGCCTATCTGGGCGAAAAAAAGGCGCATGAGGTAGTGGTGGAAGCACCCCGCGCAATCGCCGGGCAGGTGGAGGAACTGCGCCTGTTCCCCAAGCACCCCAAGGGCGAGGACACCTTCCAGCCTTTCTGGCCGGACGCGGCTCACGACATCGAAACCATGACCTGGGCGCGCGCCCGCGAGCTGTATGGCGATCCCCTGCCGCAGCTTATCGATGCGCGTCTGAAAAAGGAACTCAAAAGCATCGTCGGCTACGGTTTCGCCACGCTGTACTCCATCGCGCAAAAACTGGTGGCCAAATCGCTGGCGGATGGCTATCTGGTCGGCTCCCGCGGCAGCGTGGGCAGCTCGCTGGTGGCTACCATGTGCGGCATCACCGAGGTCAACCCCCTGCCGGCGCACTACCGCTGCGACCACTGTCACAAGGCGTTTTTCACCCCGCCGGAACTGGGCGCGGTGGGGATGGATCTGCCAGATATGCCTTGCGAACTTTGCGGCGAACCGCTGAGCAAAGATGGTTATTCCATTCCCTTTGAAGTTTTTCTGGGCTTTAAGGGCGACAAGGTACCGGATATCGACCTCAACTTTTCCGGTGAATACCAATCCAAAGCACACGCATACATCGAAGAATTGTTCGGCAAGGGGTTTGTCTACCGTGCGGGCACCATCAGCGGTCTGGCGGAAAAAACCGCTTTCGGCTTCGCAGCTAAGTATCTGGAGGAGCGCGGTATCCGCGCGGGCCGTGCTCACAAGGAACGGCTGGCCGCCGGCTGCATGGGAGTCAAGCGCACTACGGGCCAGCACCCGGGCGGCATTGTGGTTTTACCCAAGGAATACGACATCTGTCAATTTACCGCCATCCAGCACCCGGCCGACGATATCGAGGGCACGACGCTGACCACGCATTACGATTTTCGCTCCATGCACGATATTTTGGTCAAGCTGGATTGTCTGGGTCACGACGACCCCACCATGATGCACCGCCTTGAGGAGCTCACAAATATCAGCTTCCTCCAGATCCCGCTGTGCGATCCGCGCATCATGAGCCTGTTCCAGAATCCCGAGGCGCTGGGCGTAACGACAGAGCAGATTATGAGTCCCACGGGGACGCTGGGCATTCCAGAGTTTGGCACCCAGTTCGTACAGGGGATGCTGATGGACACCAAGCCCTCCACCATGGAGGAGCTCATCCGCATATCGGGGCTCAGCCACGGCACGGACGTGTGGGTGGGAAACGCCAAGGATCTGATCGACAGCGGCACCGCCAAGCTGCCGCAATGCTTCTGCACCCGCGACGACATCATGAATTTCCTCCTCACGAAAAGTGTGGAGAATAAAATGAGCTTTGACATCATGGAGAGTGTCCGTAAGGGCAAGGGCCTTACGGACGATATGGAGGAGGCCATGATCACGCACGGCGTGCCCGGCTGGGCCATCGAAAGCTGCAAGAAGATCAAGTACATGTTCCCGCGCGGCCATGCCGTGGCGTACGTGACCATGGGGCTGCGCGTGGCTTGGTATAAAATCTACCACCCGCTGGCGTATTACGCGGCGTATTTCACCATCCGCGCCGACGGATTCGACGCCGGGAGCATGATCCTCTCCAACGCCTCCCTGCGCGAACGCCTCAACAGCTACTCTGTGCGGGATGATAAGCTTAACGCCAAAGAAAAGTTGGAGCAGAACGCCCTGCACATGATTCTGGAAATGCAGGAGCGGGGTATCCGGCTGCTGCCGGTAGATCTTTACAAGAGCGAAAAAAGCCGCTTCCTGCCCGAAGGGGACGACCTGCGCTGCCCATTCCTCTCGCTTAACGGCTTTCCGGAAGCGGTGGCGGACGCCATCCTCCAAACACGGGCGACGCCTTACCTGTCGGTGGAGGATCTGCGCCTGCGCGCACACCTTGGCAGCGGCGTAACGGATATGCTCCGCGCACAGGGTGCGCTGCAGGGTTTGGCGGAAACCAGCCAGGTGGACATCTTTTCCATGCTGGGCTAGTCCCCCTGGCAGGATTCGCCAACGCCCAAAACGGGTATCGTATCCTCAGGGAACGGCGTTGACAACCCACCGCTCCCGATGGTAAGATAACGACGGAGTCAAAGCTCCAAACACGAAAGCGAGGAATTTTCAAATGGCAAACATCACAAAGCAAATGTCTATCGGCGATGTGCTAAGGCTTGACAACAGCACCGCCGGCGTATTTATGGAATTCGGTATGGCTTGCTTAAGCTGCCCTTACGCCACGTCCGAATCGCTGGAACAGGCAAGCGCCGCGCACGGGGTGGACGCGAACGTACTGGTACAGAAGCTCAACGATTACCTGGCTCAGAAGGGCTGAAACCCGGCCCTGGGCACCGCGCCGCCGCTCCGTTTCCACACAGCGGCGGCGTGCCCCTGCCCCGGTTTCTCCATTCACGACCTGACGACAAGAGGAAGCGTGGCATGAAAATCCAATCGGCACAGGAAGCACTATTCATTGCCTGTGAAATGGAGCGCGGCGCCATACAGCTCTACGAGCGGGCACAGATGCTGCTGGGCAGCCTCTACCGGGACAAAGAGTCCCTCCGCTCCCAGCTCGCCTCCATGTTGGCGGATGAAAAACAGCATTTATTACAGTTTCAGAATCTCTACACGGGACTGGATACGACGCTTGAAAAGCAACTGACGTTTTCCGCCGTTGCCGCAGACATGCTTTTCCCCGGCGGCCTGATGGGCGCGGTACGGCAGGGATTGCTGAAAAACGATCGCAGTATGCTCGCCTTCGCCGCCAGTGCGGAGCGGACGGCCGTCGAAACCTACCGTGCCTTCGCCCGGCAGTGCGACGACCCGCGGACCGCCGAGATGCTGGAAGGCATCGCGCTGGAGGAAGACAAGCACCTGCGCGTGCTGATGGAGCATCAGGCAACGCTAGACGGCTGACTGTTCCGCGCATGCTCTTCGTTGCCGCCCGAACCGTGTCTGTCGCGGGCAGCGGTGTTTTCTATTGTACGCCGTCGCCTGGCAAACGCGAAAGGAGCACAAACCTATGCATTCCAACCATCGGGAACCGGGCAAGGCTAACGCTACCGTACGGCTGGCGTTGTGCAGCATGATGGCCGCACTGATTTTCGTGGCAACATACTTTATCAAGCTTCCCATGGCCATGACCAACGGCTACGTACATCTTGGGGACGGTTTCATTCTGCTGGCCGCTTCGTTGCTTGGCTGGGGGGCGGTACCGGCGGCTGCCGTGGGCAGTATGCTGGCCGACCTGATGGGCGGATACGCAGTGTACCTGCTGCCGACCTTCCTGATTAAGGCGGCTGTCGCCGCGGTAGCGGTGCTGGCGCTGAAAAACCGGCATGAGTGGCTGAAGGTTTTGGGGCTCGTCGCGGCGGAAGCCGTGATGGTCGGCGGGTATTTCATCACGGAATGGCTCTTTTTGGGCTACGGGCTGGCCGCTGCGAGCGCAAGCCTGTTGGGCAACGTAATGCAGGGCTTAAGCGGCGTGGTGATCGGCTTACTGCTGATTCCGCTGTTCCAGCGAATCAAGCTGTAACGGCGCGTGTCCGGCGCACGCGTACCCGCGAAATGCGTTCTTGCGCAGTTCGCGGGTTTTTCGCGCCCGCCGAACCGGCGTTTTCGGCTACCCCCCTTGCGCTGTTTGCCAAACTGTGCTATACTTCAACCCGATTACGCACCTTTGTCGACCGTACGATTGTGCCGCAGGCTTTCGCCGCGGTGGCCGCGCGGGTGGACGCAAAGGGTGGAAAAAACAAGGAGGGCACCCCTATGGCAGTCATTTCCATGAAACAACTTCTGGAGGCCGGGGTACATTTCGGCCACCAGACCCGGCGCTGGAACCCCAAAATGGCGCAGTACATCTTCACCGAACGCAACGGCATCTACATCATCGACCTGCAAAAGACCGTCCGCAAGGCGGATGAGGCGTACGCATTCGTGCGCGACGTGGCGATGCAGGGCAAGAGCGTGCTGTTCGTAGGCACCAAGAAGCAGGCGCAGGAAAGCATCGCCGCCGAGGCGCTGCGCTGCAACATGTTTTACATTAACCACCGCTGGCTGGGCGGAATGCTAACCAACTTCCGTACCATTCGCACGCGTGTGGACCGGCTCAACCAGATTGATAAAATGGAGCAATCCGGTCAACTCGCGGCGCTGCCCAAAAAGGAAGGCATCAAGATCAACCACGAGCGCGAAAAACTCGAGGCCAACCTGGGCGGCATCCGCGAAATGAAAAAGCTCCCCGGCGCGTTGTTCATCGTCGATCCCCGCAAGGAACACATCGCCGTGTGCGAAGCCCGGGCGCTGCATATCCCCATCGTCGCCATCGTGGATACCAACTGTGATCCCGACGAGATCGACTATGTCATTCCTGGCAACGACGACGCCATCCGCGCGGTGAAACTGATCGCTGGTAAAATGGCCGACGCGGTGCTGGAAGGCAGGCAGGGTCAGCAAAACGCGACGACCGAAGAAGCGGACGACGCCGACGATACGGCCTCGGACGCGGAAACCGACAACGCGGAAGCGTAAGTATAGTTCTACGAGCGGCGCGCCTCGCGGCGCTCGTTATTGCGGACGTGGGGGCGGGTTTTGCCCGCCACCGACGAAAGAATAAGGAGAGAAACCCCTATGGCAAACATCACAGCTCAAATGGTCAAGGAATTGCGCGAAACGACGCAAGCTGGCATGATGGACTGTAAAAAGGCACTCATCGAAGCCGACGGCGATATGGAAAAAGCCATCGCATGGCTCCGCGAAAAGGGCCTTGCAGCAGCAGCCAAGAAGGCCAGCCGCATCGCCGCGGAGGGCATGGTGGCCGGTTACGTATCCGCGGACGCGAAGGTCGGCGTGATCGTTGAGGTTAACTGCGAGACGGATTTTGTAGCCGCCACCGATAAATTCAAGGATTTTTGCGCGAAAATCGCCCGGCATATCGCCGTGGCGAACCCCACGGATGTGGATGCCCTGATGACCCAGCCTTTTACCGACGACGCTGCCAAGACCATTACCGATCTGGTCAGCGACGCTACCGTCGCTATCGGCGAAAAGATCAACATCCGCCGCTTCGCCCGTTACGAAGCCAAGGCCGGCGTAGTGGAAACCTACATCCACATGGGTGGCAAGATCGGCGTGCTCATCGAAGTGAACAACAATAAGCCAGAGACCTTCGGCAACGAAGCTTTCAAGGCGTACTACCACGATCTGGCCCTGCAAATCGCCGCCGCGCGCCCTTCCTTTGTCATCAAGTGCGAAGTCCCCACCGACAAGCTGGATAAAGAAAAGGACATCCTGCGTGCGCAGGCGCTCAACGAGGGCAAGCCTGAGAAGATCGTCGATAAGATGGTGCTGGGTCGGATTGAAAAGTACTACAAGGAAGTCTGCCTGGTAGAACAGCCCTTCGTGAAGGATCCCGAAAAGAGCATCGAGCAATACACCGCCGAGGTTGAAAAAGAAACCGGCGCGGTGATTGCGCCCGTGAGGTTCGAGCGCTTCGAGCGCGGCGAGGGCATTGAGAAGCGGCAGGAAAACCTGGCCGATGAAATCGCCCAGATGCAGAAGAAGTAAGTCGCTTGCTTTTTTAAGGCACCGATGGTATGATAAACGGAGCAATCCGCGAGGAGGATGGAACGTATGACCGTTTTGCAATGGATTATCAGTATATTACTGATGCTATCCGCGATCGTCATGATCGTATCCGTTTTAATGCAGAGCAGCGAACGCACCGGCATCGGCGCGGTCAGCGGCGCTGCAGAAACGTTTTTCGGCAAGAACAAGGCGCGCGGCATGGATGCCAAACTGGCGCTGATCACCAAGATCTGCACCGGATTGTTCGTCGGCCTGAGCATCGTGATGATGTTGTTGAAGTAATCACGAGCGGCTTGGATAAAGACGGCCCTTCTCTTGCGAAGGGCCGTCTTTTG
>JAJFVI010000237.1 GCA_021371895.1 Eubacteriales bacterium
CGCCAATTGGCGGATACCGCCACCGGAGCAGAAGCCTTCAAACGAACCGGGCTTACCATAACCGCTGGGGCCGAAGTCCATCAGCCGCCAATGGCCCAGTTCGCCCGCATCTCCCGATGCACCGCGCAGGATGCGCCCCTCCGCCACGATGCCCGCGCCGAGTCCGGTGCCAAAAGTGAGGAAAGCCATCATGCGGCTGCCGCGGCCGGCTCCCCAACGCCATTCTGCCAGCGCACAGGCATTGGCGTCGTTTTCCAGCAGGCAGGGCGCGTGCAGTTTTTGATTTACGGTTTGGGTGATGGATACATCCCGCCAGCCGGGCAGGTTTGGCGGATTAAGTAACATGCCCTGCTGCGCATCCAACGGCCCGCCTGCGCTGATACCAACCCCCGCAATGGTTTCTCCCGCGGACAGGCTTTCGGCCAGCGTGCAAAGGCGATCCATCGCCTCCAGTTGATCGTCAGGCGTATCGATTGCGGTACGCTTGAGAATGTGAAAACTGTCCTGATGCTCCGTACCAACGCAGACGGAGCATTTGGTGCCGCCAAGATCCAGACCGATGAACACGCTCATGCTTCGTCTCCTCCGAAAAGGCGTTGCTCAAGCGCCATGCAAAGCGCGTGGTAAATCGGCAGATGCATCTCCTGAACGCGCCAGGTTTCGTGGGCGGGCACCTTGATACAGACATCACAGAGGTCGGCCAGCCAGCCGCCGCCATCGCCTGTCAGCCCCAATACTTTCGCGCCGCGCGCTTTAGAGGCGATGGCTGCGAAACAAACGTTTTTCGCGTTGCCGGATGTGGAAAGGCCCAATAGAACATCCCCGGGTTGCGCATAGGCAAACGCCTGCTGTGCGAAGGTTAAATCGCCATCGACATCGTTAAGGAAAGCGGTGCTCATCCCCGGCAGCCCATGGAGCACCAGCACCGGCAAAGCGCGTTGCAGGTGCGCTTGCAGTATGCCGTTATCCCCGGCGATAGCCAGCGCCGTTTTTTCGGGAGAGGTTAACGTTCGTTTGAGCAGAAACCCTTTCATCAATTCTCCGGCAATATGCTCGCAATCGCAAGCACTGCCGCCGTTGCCGCATAAAAGCAGTTTGCCGCCGCCTTGAAAACCGGCAACGAGCAAATCAAACATCGCTTGCAGATCCCCAAGGATACCGTTTAGCGCAGGATGTTCATGGGCTAAAGCCTGAAAAGCGGGATGAAGGTCAGTCATTATGCAATCATCCTTTCTGAAAATGCCTCAAAACAGATGCCCGATGTGTTATTCCGCATCGCATCAAGGCAATCCTCCGGAAGTTGAAAAAATACGACGTCGGCAATGGGGGAGGATGCAAGATTCGTTGTAAAAACAAGTCGAACAGCGGAAGAGAAAAACCATGGCGATTTTCCCACATGGAAGAATAAATCAACCAACTGTCGAAAACAACCTACTCTCATTAAGCTACGGCAGTATTGTTCGTCGCAAGGTATCGGATAAAAGGTTGTTCTTTCTGGAAAGTTTTTAACACTTACAATATTGTTGAACCGGGCAATATTGTTTTATGACGCACAGATTTACAATACGATCAGCGAAGTTTACGTACTGGTTTTGTGCATGAACGTGGAATTATCACGTCAGCTTATCTGACACTGGAAAAGAAAACAGATATCAAAAGCAGATACTATCACTATCTTCTCCATATACATGATGTTATGAAGATCATATACAACATGGGAAATGGCGTGCGTCAGAATTTAAGTATTCTGAATTGTCTAGGTTGCCATTGCTTTTCCCTGATAGAATCATTCGGCAGCGCATCGCCGCGTTCCTCGACACCAAGTGCGGCCAAATCGATGCCATCATCGAAAATCAGCAGCAGATCATGGTGATCAACAATAGAAAATGCATGTTCTGCAACAGAAAATGTATGTATTGAGTGTTCAGGCGAGTGATCGGGTTTTGTTCTGACATTTTTGGAGAGGCGGGGTCGTTATTTTCGAAAAATTCACATGTCGCCGAACATCAATTTGCTTAAAAATCTGTTTTCTTGCCTAAAAAACCTGCGGTAAGGCCAATGCCCCCAGCAAGAATTTTTCCGGTTATTGCTTTTTTCTTTGTAGCGAAAGCCTTTTCTGCTGTAAAAACATACAACGCATAGTATAAAAACACTTTTTTGCTTTATGCATTTCACTTGTTCATTGTGTTCCTGATCGGATCGCGTTTCCGTTTGCAACAGGCGCAAGTCACGCATTTGTAAAGCCGAGCATTGCACCGGAAAGAACGGAAGCGGGCAGCGGCACGGGTTAATCCTTTTCAGTTTTCTCGCTTGGAACCAAGGAAGAACTGCCGATGCCGATAACTTCGCAGGTGGCCCGCGCGTTGGTTTTCTCGTCGTATGCGCCGATTTGATTCAATTGCTTCCCCATAAACAGCATCACGGCTGTCTGGCCGCCATCCAGATTGAAGGCCACCTCACAGCCCATTGCACGCATCAGCTTACCCAGATACGCCACCGTAATACCGCCGCTGTCGCTTAAGCGTCCTTCAGCGAGAATGGCTGCATAATGCCCTGGTTCCACCATTCCAATGGCGCAACGGGGGTTGGTCGTGGTGCTGACCACGTAGGTCTCCGGATTCAGTTCCCGATCTCTGAGCAAATAGGGGCCGAAGGATAGCACGTCCGTCGCGCCTTCGTCCAAGTATTCCTGGGCAGTTAGTTCGTTGGAAGTATACACCTTCATATCACCATCAGGGAACAGGGCCAGCGTATCCAGATTTGGGAATGCTTTCGTATAGCTTGTGTAGGGGTCGTTTAGTAGAATCTCTCCATCGCGGATTACGATGCCCTTCCTTCGTACACTGTTGAGCCGGTAGGTGTAGTAATCCGTATTCATGGCGAAAACGATTCCATACTTTAGTGCCGTTTCGGATGCATCTACGCGGACTTTTTCTTTCTTTTCGGGATCATAGTAAATCGTTTGGAAAATTTCTCCTGCTGATATGTCCGACCAAATCTCCGCCTCGTACCAGCGCAACGGCGTGTCGGGATCGAACTGCCGCTGGATGACGACCTTGAGTGTCTGGGAAACGTAAATCCAGATACCATTATCATCATCATCCTCGTATACGAACTCGCCCTCGTCGATGAAGCCGTCCTCGTTTAGTTTCGGCATGAGGGCCGTATAGCTTGCCACAGGTGTAGGCGCGGGAGTAACGCTGGGCGTAGTTACCGCAGCCACATATGTGACCGAATCCAGTATGTTCTCTAAAAAATCATCGTGGCGTACGTCCTCTCCCACGATGGAGCACACTAGCCCGAAGACGCGGTTGTCATACTTAACGCCCGTTGTTTCCATGGTTAACTTCGTGGATTGCTGCGTTATATGTAGTTTGTAAGCTTCGGTTGCCAATTCAAGGCTTGTTTTCCCATCCATGGATTGCAGGGGCACGTCCCAGTCGAATACGATCTGGTTGTGCTCGTACAGGTGTGAATAGAGTTTTTTCACCTGCCATACGCCATATTGTTCCGCCGATTCGGTATCCTGTTCAGGGTCTGCTGCCTGGTTGTAAGCCAGCTCGGCTAGTTCTGCAGTTAGTTTATGCATACCGTGACCATATTCCCCATTAAAGTCGTGCGTAACGACGACTTTGGGTTTATATTTCCTGTATAGCTCGATCACGTATAAAAGCGCCTTGTTTTTATCCCATTTTTTTTCGGATTCGCTCAGAGTAGTGGTGTAAGTATCCCAGAAATTCCCGATAACAGGATAGGTATGTACGCCCATCTTCCATAGGCCATTTAGCAACTCGCTTCGGCGGGTGGCATTGCTATGCGTCATATAGGCCACGACTACCTTGCGCTGCTGTTCTGTGGCATAGGTGGGTATCGCGCCGCCCATAAACAGTAGTTCATCGTCCGGGTGTGCCACCAGAAACATAATGTCTGCATCCGTTGGCGTCGGCTCCCAGCGCTGTACCCAAGCGGGCACGTCTCCGTAGGAAAAAAAGTAAATCTCGTTAATCGATAGCTTCTGGTATGATTTGTCATATTTGGCGATTATGCGCATTTCATCCACGCCACAGAGGGATACGAATATATGATAATACCCCTCGTCGGGCACAGCAACATCCGTCCATTTCCCGCCTGAAACCGTTTGTACCATCCAGTCGTCAGGCATTTCGGCAAAACAGATATAAACGCCGTAGCAGAGAAGGCCGGCCGGCATGGTTACAATGACATACGGTTGATTACTCTTCTCACTTGTCCAAGCGGTTGTATATTTACCGTCCGTCATTTTGCTTGTGCTCTGATGCGTGTATGAAGTTTTAAATATGCACTCCTGAGTGATGTCCTGCGCATCGTCTGCAAGCGCAGATGCGACGAAGCAAAGCGAGACGAGAAGAATAAAGAAGAAACCTAGTTTTTGTACTTTGACGTATCGATCATTTTGTTTCATTTTTTACGCAACCT
>JAJFVI010000246.1 GCA_021371895.1 Eubacteriales bacterium
CGAATCCGTGTCCTTTATGAAAGACGCGTTACGCCGCCTGGGGCGTAACCGCATGGCGATGGTCTGCCTGGCTATCATTCTGCTGGTCACGCTGGTCGCCTTCATCGTGCCTGAGCTCTACCCTTACACCTATACCCAGCAGGAAGTATCCGGAAGATACCTGCAGCCGTTTCAGTATTCCGCCAAGGAACAGGCCAAGATTGCCAAAGGGGCAGTACTGTTTCCGCATATCATGGGTACCGACGCGCTGGGTCGCGATTACGCGATCCGCGTGATCTACGGAACGCGTATTTCTCTGCTCGTTGGCATTTTCAGCGCTCTGATCGTAGTTTTGGTAGGCATCGTCTACGGCGCCATCTCCGGCTATTTCGGGGGCAAGGTGGATAACATCATGATGCGCATCGTGGATATCATCTACGCCTTGCCGGATGTGTTGATCGTGATTCTGCTCTCGGTGGCCATCAAGGATATCGTCAGCGGCTCAAATAACGTGCTCATCACAAAGCTTGGCGCCGGCATGGTCAGTATCTTTATCGTCTTTGGCCTGTTGTACTGGGTGGGCATGGCGCGTCAGGTGCGCGGCCAGATCCTCTCCATCAAGGAGCAGGAATATGTACTTGCGGCACGCTCCATCGGCGCTTCGCCGGCGCGCATCATCCGCAAGCATATGATCCCCAACTGCGTGTCCGTGATCATCATCGTGGCCGCGATGCAAATCCCAAGCGCTATCTTTACGGAAAGTTTTCTGTCATTTCTGGGCCTGGGGGTGTCCATACCGATGCCGTCGCTGGGTTCACTGGCGGCCGATGCCCGTTCGGGTTTGAACAGCTATCCGTTCCTGCTGATTTACCCGGCGATGTCCATCTTTATGATCGTGCTGTCGTTTAACCTCCTTGGCAATGGCCTGCGCGACGCATTCGACCCCAAGCTTCGTTCTTAAGGAGGCCCCGATATGCAGCATTTGCTTGAAGTGAAAGACCTGCAAACCACCTTTTTTACACCCAGCGGGGAGGTAAAGGCGGTTGGCGGTATCAGTTTCAACCTCGATAAGGGCAAGGTGCTCGGCATCGTGGGCGAGAGCGGCAGCGGCAAGAGCGTTACCGCCTACTCCATTTTGCAGATCCTTACTCACCCCGGCCGCATTGTCGGCGGCAGCGTAAAGTTCCATGGCAAGGAACTCATCGGTATTCCTGAGGACGAGATGCGTAAGGTGCGCGGCAACCAGATCAGCATCATTTTCCAGGATCCCATGACAAGCCTTAACCCCGTCTACACCATCGGCAACCAACTTATGGAAGCCATTATTCTGCATACCAACCGCAACCATGAGCAGGCAAAGGAGCGCGCCATTGAAATGCTCCGGCTCGTGGGCATCAACGAGCCGGAAAAACGCATCCACCAGTACGCCTATGAGCTTAGCGGCGGCATGCGCCAGCGCGTGATGATCGCCATGGCGCTGGCCTGCGAGCCGGATATCCTGATCGCGGACGAGCCTACCACAGCGCTGGATGTGACCATACAGGCGCAGATTCTGGAATTGATGATCGACCTGCAAAAGAAGCTGGGCATGGCGATCATCATGATTACACACGATTTGGGTGTCATCGCCAACATGTGCGACGAGGTGGTTGTGATGTACGCGGGCCGCATCTGCGAGCGCGGCACCGCCCCCGAGATTTTTTACAGACCACGCCATGAGTACACCCGTGGGCTGCTGCGCTCCATTCCCAACATTGAGAACGACGATAAGACCCGCCTGATCCCGATTGCGGGCACGCCGGTCGATCTGTTAAACCTCCCCAAGGGCTGCCCCTTCGCCCCGCGCTGCGAGCGCGCGATGAAAGTATGCCTTAGCGAGTTCCCCGCAGAATACTGGGTCGCGCAGGATCATATTGCCAGCTGCTGGGTGAACGTGCTGGAAAACATCGGCGCACCGCTGGAAGCGCTGGGTGGGCAGGACGCGGCCAAGGGCATCAAAACCGGGGGAGAGGAGGCGGCACAATGAGCGAAACCAAGGCGTTCCAGCCCGATCCCCAATATCTGGTACAGGTGCGCGGGCTAAAGGAATATTTCCCCATCAGCACCGGCTTTACACAAACCACGATGCTCAAGGCTGTAGACGACGTGAGCTTTGACATTAAAAAGGGTGAAACCCTGGGACTTGTTGGCGAAAGCGGCTGTGGTAAAACCACCGTGGGCCGCACGATGCTGCACCTGTATAAACCTACCGCGGGTGAAATCTGGTTCGGTGGCAAGAAGATCGAAAAAGGCCCCGTAATGACCGAGTTCCGCAAAAAGGCGCAGCTGGTGTTTCAGGATCCCTACTCCTCCTTAAACCCCCGTATGACGGTCGGCGACATCATCGCGGAGCCTATTGACGTGCATAAGCTATGCGCCAACAAAAAGGAACGCAGTGAACGTATCCAGGCCTTGCTTACCATGGTCGGCCTCTCCAGCGAGCACGCCACCCGTTATGCCCACGAGTTCAGCGGCGGCCAACGCCAGCGCATCGGCATCGCGCGCGCCCTTGCGAGCAACCCCGCGTTTATTGTCTGCGACGAGCCGGTATCCGCGCTGGACGTGAGCATCCAGGCGCAGGTGCTGAATATGCTGGAAGATTTACAGAAACAACTTGGGCTTACTTACCTGTTTATCGCTCACGATTTAAGCGTGGTTAAGCACATTTCCGACCGTATCGCGGTGATGTACCTGGGCCGCATGGTGGAACTGGCCTCCTCTAACGAGCTGCACCACAATCCCCTGCACCCCTATACCATCTCGCTGCTCAGCGCCATACCGGCACCTGACCCCGATAAAGCTAAACAACAAAAGCGCATTGTGCTTAAAGGCGATATTCCCAGCCCCCTGCACGCCCCCAGCGGCTGCCCCTTCCGCACCCGCTGCAGCCGTTGCACCGCAATTTGCGCGCAGGTGAACCCGGAGTTCCTGGAAGTGTCGCCGAAGCACTTTGTTGCCTGTCATAATTTATAGCTTACGAAAGTGCATTTTCCAATATTGACGTATGCAATTTCCCGTGTTACGATAACATCACACGAGGAGTGCAATAAAATTTCAAGGAGGATAAACATGAAAAAGATCGTCGCTATGATGCTGGCCTTGATGATGGTGCTCGGCATGGCGTCTTTCGCAAGCGCGGAGGGTGGCCAGGTGGTAAGCACTATGATGGGTGGCGGCACGCCGCTGACCATGGATCCCGCTCTGAATAGCGCTTCCGTAAGCGGTAACTACATCCGTAACGCGTTCGTCGGCCTCATGGGTCATTCCTTTGACGCCGATGGCAAGGCTGTACTCTCCCCTGAACTCGCCGAGAAGGTGGATATGTCCGCCGACGGCCTGACCTACACCTTCACCCTTCGCCAAGGCCTGAAGTGGAGCGACGGCAGCGATTTCAAAGCCAGCGAAGTCGCCAGCAGCTGGAACCGTGCCGCGAGCCCCGATCTGGGCGCTGATTACGGCTTCCTGTTTGACTATCTCGCCAAGAATGCCGATGGCACGCTCAACGTGGTCACGGACGATACCGCCGGCACTGTGGTGGTTACGCTCGTCAACCCCTGCGCGTACTTCCTTGACCTGTGCGCTTTCACCACCTTCTATCCGGTTAAGGTCGAACTTACGGATATCCAGGGCGTGTGGGCCACCAATCCCGCCACCTACATCGGCACCGGTCCCTTCGTGATGACGAAGTACGCCGTGGACGACGTAATCACCTATGTAAAGAACCCCTACTACTGGGATGCCGCCAATGTGAAGCTCGCCGGGATCAATAGCTACCTGTCGGAAGACAACGTGGCTATCCTGACCGCGTATGAGAATAACACCGTGCAGTATATCCAGTCAATCGATCCCACCGAATTTGCACGCCTGCAGACGGCCTATCCGGGCGAGTTGGTCTTTGCCGACAACCTGGGCACCTGGTATCTGCTGTTCAACGTGTACAAGGACGTCTCCCCGGCCGGCAAGCAGCTGACCGAGCAGGAACAGGCCAAAGCCCGTTTCGCGCTGGGCCAGATGGTCAACCGTTATGACCTGGTCACCTACGTAACCCAGGGTGGTCAAATCCCCGCGACCGGTTTCTATCCGCAGGGCCTGTCCGACGCCAGCAACCTTAACGTCCGTGCCGCCGAGGGCTATGGCTCCTGGTACACGGAGACCGCCGATGTTTCCGACGTCAACGAGAACTACACCAAGGATCAGGTGACGGCCGCGCAGACCCTCATTGATTTGGGCTATGCCTACACCGGCACTCTGGCGACCGGCGACCTGACCTTTACCGATTTCCCGAGCATCGAGTTCGCGTTCAACAACGCGGGTTCCAACGCGCTGGTCATCCAGTACGTGCAGGAGACCTGGAACAAGTTCGGCATCACCGGCACCATCAACACCGAAGCTTGGGCCACCTTGCAGCAGAAGCTCAAGGCAGGCAACGCCGAGGCTGCCCGTATGGGTTGGATCGCCGACTTCAACGACGTTGTGAACTTCCTTGAAATCTTCATCAGCAACAGCGGCAACAACTACCCGCGTCTGGGCCGTGATCTGGGCGAGTACACCAAAGCTACCGATGTCTCCAAAGATGCCGGTATGGGCGCCTACTGGGGCCTGGAAGGCAACCAGACCTGGGTGGATGCCTATGACTCGCTCGTGACCGCCATCAAGGCTGAAACCGACCTCACCAAGCGTTCCGCTCTTGCCGCGCAGGCTGAGAAGGTGCTCATGGCGACCGGCGGTGTGGCTCCGATGTACTACTACACGCAGCCGCAGATGACCAAGCCGAGCGTTAAGAACCTCATTTGCCTTAACACCGGCGACGTGATCTGGACCTACGCGAGCCTCGAGTAATCGATTCGCACAAAAAGAGGCCGACTCTTCGGGGTCGGCCTCTTTGCTTGTTTTATACCCTGCCATCGTGCCCTGCACCGCAACAGGGCAAAACCGGCAGTTTCGTATCTCCGGCGGTAAGGATACGGTTATGTTTTCTGCCGATCTGTTACGGCTCAATACATGTCTCCGTCGCGGAGCTTCCTGAGAATGGCGATGGCATCGCGCGATTGACCGGCGTAGGTTTCGGGATTTATGGGATAATGCACATTGTACAGGTAGCCGCTCTCGCCGTAGCGCCCCTGCGCTGTTTCGTCCAGATAAGCTTCCTCCATGCCGATGTTGACGACTTCCAGACACATCAGCACATGATCGTCGCCCGGGGTAATTTCGTGCTCCCACGCATACCGGCATTCCAGGGCAACGAAGCATTCCTGTATACGCGGGGCGTTAACTTTAAGCGCAGCCTCCGCAGTTAAGCCGGAGGCGGTGATTTCGTCCGTTTCCCATTGATTGTTACCGATCGTGAGCAGGCAGCGGTCATATACGGCGGCGGAAGGGAAATTGAGCACGCATACACCCGTTTCATGGACGCTTGCATACATGTGCCCCGCTTTATTCACGCTGGACAGAATGGCGTGAAAGCCTTTTGGATCACCGTTGAAACACGCCCAGGATTGTAGGCAGGCGTTGGGTTGACCGTTGGACTTATAGGAGGTAACCACAAACAGCGGGGAAGGAATCGCTGTTATGAAATCCATCCATGAAAAGCCGTATGTTTCCATCTTTTGAAGAGAAGGCGGCAGGGCGGAATATTCTTTTTTCATGAAGGTGATCACTCTTTCTTCTGATTGTTGTCTGTGCGTTTCACGCCAATGCGGGAGGAACGCGTTTCGCCTTATGCGTTTGCCCAATCGCGGCCTTGGCAGGCCTTGCTGGCTGCATCATACCATACCGCTGCCGCTTTCTCAAGGGTAAAGCGAAAGGCTGACCTGTTAAAATCCTTATCCTACAGGAAGCCGCCGCCGACATCTGCGCGTTTGCCGCTGAAGGGCAGGCCAACCAAAGTGTAAATCCATGCCTTGTGCCGGAATAAGCAACGTTTTCTAAAAATATACCCTTTCCCGGACGTTACCATGATATAATGCTAGTATCAAGACGGGGAGGATTCTTATGGCGACGGTATATTTGCACAAGGGGAAAGAAAAACGCGTCTATGACGGACACCCGTGGGTGTTTTTAAGCGATATTGCGCGCGTGGAGGGCAATCACGCGGAGGGCGGCGTGGTGCGCGTAACGGACGATAAGGGACGGTTTTTGGCGATGGCGGTGTATAACTCGCGCTCCCAGATTGCCTTGCGTATTCTGAGCCACCGGGAGGAGCCCATTGACCGCGCGTTTATCTTCAGCCGGGTAAAGCGTGCGCTGGACTATCGGCGGCGGTTCGCCGACCTGCAAAGCTGCCGGCTGCTCTTTGCCGAGAGCGACGGGCTGCCCGCCGTAATCGCCGACGCGTTTGGCGACGTGATCGTTTTGCAGGTGCTGAGCCTTGGCATGGAAGCCTTCAAGCGAGACGTTGTGGACGCGCTGGTGGAGGAACTGCACCCCGCCGGCATTTATGAGCGTAACGACGTGCCCGTGCGCGAGTTGGAAGGGCTAAAACAGCAGACCGGGCTTTTGTATGGCACGGTGCCCGACCGCCTGGAGATGGTGGAAAACGGCGTCCGCTTCTGGGTGGACGTTAAACAGGGCCAGAAGACGGGCTATTTTCTGGATCAGAAGGAAAACCGCGCCGCCATCGCGCCCTTCTCCGGCGGGGCGCGCGTGCTGGACTGCTTTACCCACACGGGAAGCTTTGCCCTGCACGCCGCGCATTACGGCGCTGCCGAGGTCATCGGCGTGGACATCAGCCAGTATGCCTGCGACTGCGCCACGGAAAACGCGCGCCTCAACGGCGTGGACGACCGTGTACGCTTTGAGTGTGCCAACGCCTTTGATTTTTTACATACCGCGCAGGACAAGCACGAGCAGTACGATCTGGTGGTGTTGGACCCGCCTGCCTTTACCAAAACGCGTTCCGCCGTGCCCGGCGCATTGCGCGGTTATAAGGAGATCAACCTGCGCGGCATGAAGCTGGCAAAGGACGGCGGATTTCTGGTCACCTGTTCCTGCAGCCAGCACGTGCTGCCCGCGATGTTCCAGGAAATGTTGCTGGACGCGCAAAAGGATGCGCGCGTGCAGCTAAGGCAGGTGGAATTCCGCACACAGGGGCGCGACCACCCCATATTGCCCTCCTCTCCCGAAACACAGTACCTGAAATGCGGCATATATCAGGTGTTCAAATAAAGAACCCATCATTATTGTGTGCGTAAAAAGCGGCGGCGAACCTTGTTCGCCGCCGTGCTTTGTTAGGGCGCTTCCGTGTATTTATGCACCGGGTCGCGCACCATCAGCCGGTCGCTGACCTGATAGAAGCCGACTTTGGCGTATAGCCCGACCGCCGTCTGGGTGAGCAGCAATCCCTTACCGCGGCATACCCTGTCGTCGGCGAGTGCAAACTGCACCAGCGCGAGCCCGAGCCCTTTGCCGCGCTCCGCTTCTGCCACGATCACATCGGCGATATAATACACCGTGGCCCGGTCGGAGGTAATGCGCAAAAAGCCGATCAGCTTGCCCTTGGGGTCGAATACGCCGTAGGGGTAGGAGTGGCGTATGCTTTTTTGCAGAGTTTTCCGGTCGCGATCCTTGGCCCAATAGGTAAGCTTTAAAAGCGCCTCGACTTCGCCGATACGGAACTTCCACCGCCTGGCGCTGAGCGTGTACCCGTTGATCACCTGGTTCTTCATCCTCTTTACGCTCCTTCAGTCGCCAACCCGGCTTACCGTATAGCCCAGCGCTTCCAGTTGCGCGGGCACGCTGTCCTCCGGCAATACCAAGTGCAATAGCCCGATCGTCACGAAGTACGTGCCGCCGCCTTTCAGCAGAACATCCAGCCGCTGCGCCATGCTGGTATTGCGCTGGGAGATCAGCTTTGTGTGGTACTCCAGACTGATGTCCTCGTACCCCGGCGCGAGATAGCTGTTTAAATATTGCCCGGCGAATGCGTTCGCGTCTCCGCTTTGCCACCACGCGGGCCAGTCGGCGACGCTCGCGTCCAATCCGGTTACGCTTTGGGGATCCAATATCGTATCGCACTCGCTTTTGAGCAGGTAACGCTGCAGCGCCTCGCTGAACCCTTCCAGAACGTCGGTCTGTTCGTCCATCGTTTCCAGATAGACGGTTGGTTTATTTTTACTCATGCTAACATCGCGCACCTGCTCCTCTATCCCCAGGGAGAGTGCTTCGCTCACGTCCGTTTGCCCAAGCTCCGCGGCGGTGGAGTAAACCGCGAGGGTGTTGATGACCGCCCAGGGTTTTAATGTGTCCAGCGCGGATGTGGCAAGGTTGAGCTTCCGGCAAACCTGCGTCAGTTCCGCGTAGAGCGTATCCCCAAGCTGTTCCCGCAGGGTCTGCCCGGCGGGCAGCGCCATACGTGCTTTGACTTCCGCCACGGCCTGTGCGGAGGTGGTATCGCACTCGTAGACAAACGTATCCGAAGCGGCCATTGCCTGCTGGATCTCCGTGCCGAAGGGGTACATCGCGGACGCCCCGATGTGGATGGAACCCAGCAGGTACATTTCACCCGACCCGCCGGTAACGTGGTAGAGAATGCCCCGGCTTCCCTGCGCCGGATGTGTGAGCGAATAGCCCAGCGCGCCGGCCAACAAGGTTGCTGCGGCTACTGCCACCCATAACCATACGCGTTTCTTCATGGCGCCTCTTTCTTTGGTCGCCTCACGCTATCAGCGCGTCGCGGCTGGGGCATTCGGTTCCGTTGGTGCCTTGTCGACTTATTGGCTGACCGTTAAGCTTTCCAGTGCGACCATCGCCTGCCTAATATCCTCGTCCGTCAGTTTCCAGTCCGGCGGCAGCAGGCGAACGTAGCGTGGGTCGTAATAACGGTCGTCCATCAGAAGCACAAGCCCCCGGTCCCATTCCGTGCGGATTACGCGCCCCGCCGCCTGCGCCACCTTCTGCATGGCGGGGATCATCCACGCGTAGAGAAAGCCGTCGCCAAAACGTTCCTCGTAATAAGCCTGCAGGGTTTTCAGCCGCAGGCAGGGCGTCGGCAGCCCAACGCCCACGATCAGCGCGCCGATGAGCTGCTCGCCCGGCAGATCGACCCCCTCGGAAAACAGCCCGCCCAGCACGCACAGCCCCAGCTTGGGCCCGCCATCCTGCGTGAAAGCCGTCAGGAAGCGGCTTCGCGCCTCTTCGGTCATCTCGCTTTCCTGCACCAATAGCGGCGGGAGCGGCAAGGGGGCAAGCGCTTCAAGAATCAGCCGCAGGTAGGCGTAACTGGGGAAATAGGCAATGTACTTGCCTGGTCGCGCGTTTACGGCCTGAGCGATGTTCCAGGCCACGCTGGCCGCCGTTTCCTGCCGGAAGCGATAGCGGGTCTGCACGCGCTTGCGCACCACCGCCAGCCGCTCGGCGGGGAAAGGGGAAGGGAGAGAGAAACAGGCGTCTTCCTCCGTGCCACCCAGCAGCGCGCGCATGTCGGGAAGCGGGGAAAGCGTGGCTGAAAAGAACACTGCGCCGCGTAAGCCCTTGGTGGTCTGGGCAATCATCTCGGCGGGTGAGAGGCAGTACAGTTCCAGCGCCCGCTCCCGACCGTGCAATGTGAGCAGCGTCGCGTAGCGCTCGCCATAATGCTGCGCGGCGTAGCTGAAGATCATCAGCGTCCTGAGCAGCTTGCCGGCATTCTGCCGGCATTCCGCGTTTGGCAGCGGGCCGCCGAGCACATCCATCGTCGCTTCGCACAGGGCCTGCGCCGCGAGGACGACCGGCTCCGGAGGCGCGGCGATGCGCAGTTCCACGGGCGTTCGGGTGACCTCGGGTTCAACATCCGCGGGCGTGTCCTCCTGCGGCGGGGCGTCGCTCTCCCCGGCCGTGGCCGGAGCTCCCGTTTCCCGGAGTGCTGCAAGCATTGCCGACAGCGCCTTATAGTAGGGATGCTTGCGCCCGATCGCCTTGCCTATCGCCGTGCGGAAGCCGCGAATCTCCCGGCTGTCCAGTACGCTGGAAAGGCTGTCCCGCACGCGGGAGAGCAGGTGATGTGCCTCGTCCGCAAGGACGGTGAAGTTGCGCCGCTGTTGAAAGAGCCGCGCAATCTGCACCAATGGGTCAAACGCGTAGTTGACGTCCATGATGGCTACATCCGCCAGATCCACCAGCGAAAGCGCCAGCTCAAACGGGCAGATGCGGTATTCGTCCGCTACGGCGGCTATCAACTCGTCCGACCACACGGCGTCCGTCGTGAGCAGCCGGTCAATGGCATCCGGCTGGCGCAGGTAGTGCCCTTTGGCACGCGGGCAATCGTCCGGGTGGCAGCGGGTGGGCGCGGGGCAAAGCTTTTCCTTGGCCAGCAGCGTGCAGACACGCGCTTTCATGCCCTGAGAGCGCATTAACTCCAACGCGTTGAGTGGGCTTTGCCGCGCGGTGGTGCGCGCCGTAAGGTAGATGATCTTGCGCGTCTTGCCCTCGCTGAGGGCCTTCAGGGCAGGAAAGAGTACGGCTGCACTTTTGCCTGTGCCGGTAGGCAGCGTGGCGAACAGGCGCTTTTTCCGCACGATGGCCGTGTATACCTGCCGAGCCAACTCCCGTTGCCCCGGCCTGTAGGTGGGGTAGGGGAACGGCAGCGCTTTCAGGCTTTCATCCCGCACGCGTACATGCGCGCGTTCTTTTACGGCAAACGCGAGCCATGGCGCCAGCAGGCTTTCCAGCGTTTGCAGCAGCTCCGCCTGCTGTGCGTGTTCGGCAAAGACGCGTATAGGCTCACCCTGCGTGTTTACATACACCACGCGGATTTCCACAGTTTGCACGCCTTCGCTTAAAACGAGCATTGCGCCGTAAAGCAGCGCCTGCGCCCGGTGCTCGGGCAGGGCGGCATTGGGCGGAAAACGGCAGAGTTTGATTTCTTCCACGCAGGGCGGTGTTCCGGCGCGGTAGGCATCCATGCGGCCAAACAGGGTTACGCGTTCCCCGCCCGAAGCAAGCTCCGCCTGCAAAGGTTTTTCGATTGCGAACTCATCCGCCTGCGCGCTTTCCCGTGCCTGGTGGGCCTGCGTTCCGGCCAGCATCTCCGCCACGCCGCCCCCCGGCTGAATGTCGGGCTGGAAATAGGTAAACGCCACCAGTTCGCGTACCGATACCCGCAGCGTATCCTCCACTGGCGCGTTTCCCCCTTTATTTGCTCTCTACCGCGGCGGCTGTCAGCTGCGGCGGTTGCGGGAGAGCAGCAGGAGCCGGAGCAATTGCAAAAGACTGCCGATGGCGGCCGCTACGTACGTCATCGCCGCGGCGCTGAGCACTGCGCGCACGCCGCCCAGTTCTTCTTCGGTTACGTACCCGCCGTCGGAGAGCATGGCAAGCGCGCGATGGCTGGCGTTGAACTCCACCGGCAAGGTGATGAGTGAAAAGACCAGTGTCAGCGAAAAGCAGATGATGCCAACGGTAATCAACGGCTGCCAGGAGAAGATGAGCCCCAGCAGAAAAATGGGGAAATAAAGGTTGCTGCCGATGTTGACCACCGGCACAAACGCGCTGCGCAGCTTTAACGGCCCGTAGTCGTGTTGTTTTTGCATGGCGTGGCCGCACTCGTGCGCGGCGATGCCGATGGCGGCGATACTGCTCTGGCCATAAACCCCCTGCGACAGGTGCAAGATGTTCGCGAGGGGGTCGTAGTTATCGGTCAGTTCCCCTTCGGTGGGCTGGATGGCGACCCCGGCGTTGCCGTCGCGCTTGAGCAGATCATGGGAAACCTGTTCTGCGGTCAGCCCGCGCGCGGTGCCGATTTTTCCGTATTTGGCGTAGGCGGATTTCACCCGGTACTGCGCCCACAGCCCCAGCAGCAGCCCAGGTAAAAGCAGGATGATAGTCCAATCCATGTAAAGCATACACAAACCTCCCCAAAAGGCAATCAATGTGTTATGATGGGTGCAGCAAAACGCCGCATGAATAGCATACACTATTTTGGCGGAAATTCAAGCCGCAGCGCCCAAAACACGACCTCTGCCCACCGGGCAGAACAGCGAAAGGAGCCTTACGATGAGAGAAATCCCCATTACCGAAGTTGTGAACCTCATTACTGCAAAAATGGCCAACGGAGGTGTTTTCCTGTGCGTCGCCAACGGGGAAACTAAAAACGTAATGACCATCGGCTGGGGCGGCGTGAACACCTTTTTCGGTGCGCCCTGCTTCCTCGCGCCGGTGCGGCAAAGCCGTTATTCCTACGGCATCATCCGTAAAAACGGTGCGTTCACCGTGGGTGTGCCGCTGCACGACATGCGTAAACAGCTTGCCTTCGCCGGCAGCGAAAGCGGTCGCGACGTTGACAAGTTTGTGGGTCACGGCATCACCGCCGCGTCGGCGCAGGCCGTGAATGTGCCGATTGTAAAAGAGTGCGAACTGCAACTGGAGTGTGAGCCGCAGGGTTATGTGGAGCAGAAGGCGGATATGATGATACCGGAGATACGCGACCGCGTCTACGCGGACGGGGATATGCACACCTTCTTTTTAGGCAAGATCGTCCGTTGCTACTATACGGAATAGCTTATGCGTCGCCCGGCTGCGGCTGCGGCTGCCAGGAAAAGCGGAAAGCCGTGCCGCGGCCCAGCTCACTGGCCACGTCGATATGGATGCTGTGGCGCTGCGCAATCTGCCTTGCGATGGCCAGCCCCAACCCGCTGCCCTGCCGGTTTTCTTCCAGGCGGGCCTTGTGGAAACGGTCGAAGATCAAAGGCAGTTCCTCCGACGAGATGCCCTGACCCTCGTCCCGGATGGTTACACTGTCCGGCGTAAGCGTCACGGTGACGGCGCTGTTCTCGGGGGAGAACTTGACCGCGTTATCCAGTACGATTAAAAACATCTGCCGCAACCGTCCATAATCGCCCGTCAGCCTTACCGCTTCGTTTGGGAACTCCCGAACGAGGCGGATCTTTTTAGCCCGGGCGAGTTGGTCGGCGGCATACAACGCGTCCCCCAGTACGTCGTTTACGATCAGCGGCGCGCTTTCAATGGGGAAATCCGCGTTCTGCAGGCGGGAAAGATCCATCAGGTCGTTCACCAGCCGCTGCAAGCCGAGCGTTTCCTTGAGCATCTGGCGGTGATACTCGTCGATTTGTTTTGGGTCGGTTACAACGCCGTCGCCCAACGCCTCCAACGAGCCGCGCAGCACTGTAACGGGCGTGCGCAGCTCGTGAGAAACGTTGGAGAGAAAATCCCGCCGCTGCTGCTCTTCCCGCTCGCCGGCTTCCCGCGCATCCCGCAATCGCTCGCTCAAACCATCCATGGCTTGGGCGAGTTTGCCGATTTCATCGTTTCGCCTTACGCCCGTACGCGCGGTATAATCGCCCCCGGAAAGCTTCGTCGCCGCTGCCTTCATGCGATTCAGCGGTCTGGCGAAGCTGTAGGACAATAGCATCGCCAGCGCGGCGGCCACGACCAGCGCCGCCGCGCTGCTGTACAGCAGTACGCGTATGCCCTGCGTGACGGCAGCGCTGATGCCGGAAACCGCGTCGTGCAACAGCAGCGCACCCGCGACCGTCTCGCCCTGGTAGATGGGTGCGCCGACGGTGAGGGTAGGCGTACCCATCAGATCGCTGAACCCTTCGCTGAAGGGCGTTTTACCCTGAAACACTTCATTAACCAGCGCTTCAGCATCCGCGGGAAGATCGTCGTAAGTGAGGGTATTACCCATGGTATTACCCATAGCACTGCTCATGGTATGGCCGATAGTCAGAAACGAAAGGTTCTCGTCCAGTACCCAGACATCTGTCTCTACCAGACTCAGGATGCGTACGTAGTTGCCGTATCCGGCTCCCTGTGCACCGTTCATCCTGCCCCCGCCGTTTTCTGCCAGCACTTCGGACAGCGCTTGCGCGAGCGTCGTAGCGCGCGCAAGCATCTCTTCCTTCTTGGCGTCTACCGTATAGCGCGTGAACAGAGATTGGAACAGCACGCCGCTGACCAGTGCGAACGCAATCAGTGCGACAGCAAAGTAAAGCATCAGCCGGAGGGCGATTTTATTTCTCATCGGCTTTCACCTCAAATTTATAGCCTACGCCCCACAGGGTGCGGATGTCCCATCCCTCGGGGCCCAACGCTTCCAGCTTGGCGCGGAGCCGCTTAATGTGGGAATCCACCGTGCGGGTATCACCGAAATAATCGTACCCCCAAAGGCTTTGCAGCAGGTTATCGCGGGTGAAAACCTTGCCGGGATGGGCGGCGAGGGTATACAAAATCTCAAATTCCTTTTTGGTCAGCGCCGCGGGCTTGCCGCCCACCAGCGCGGTATAATCGGCAAACCGGGCGGTAAGATTGCCGACGGTCAGCGCTTGCGCTTCCTCCGGCTTTTCACGTTCCATGCGCCTGAGCACCGCGCGCAGGCGTGCCATGACCTCCCCCGGAGAAAAAGGCTTGACAATATAATCGTCCGCGCCGATGTCCAGCCCCATGATCCGTTCGTAATCCTCGCCCCGTGCGGTAATCATGATCACGGGTACGGCGGAAGTTTTGCGAATCTCCCGGCAGACCGAAAAACCGTCGATTTTGGGCATCATTACATCCAGCAGCACCGCGTCGGGTTTGATGCGTTCAAACAGTTTCAGCGCTTCTTCCCCGTCGGACGCGATGGCGGTGGTGTGCCCTTCTCTTTTCAGATATTCTTCTAGAACGGACGCAATCTGCCGGTTGTCGTCTGCGATCAGTATTGTTGCCATAAGCGCCTCCTTCGGGGTCGTGGGTTCATCATATGAGGTATACCCAGTCGCAACGGAAAAGAAGCAATGTTTTTCATGGAAATCGCCTCGGGTTTTCGATGCCCCTAAACGCCACCAAAGCGGACCAGAAAAGACATAATTTCGCCATGGCTGCCGTCTATCCTATAGATACAGCAAGGGGTTGCTGAATGAATTACCAAAGAGGTGTACTTTTATGAAACTGAAACGGATAACGGCTCTCCTGACCACGGGACTGTTGCTCCTGACCCTTCCGATCCTTGCGCTGGCGCAAGACGGTTACGGATCCTCCGCTGTGGTGGGCAACCAGAACACGTATACCCTGGAACAAATGCTGACCTACGCTATCCAAGACGAAACCATGGCGCAGGCTGAGTACCAGAAGATTCTCGCCGCCTACGGCGATAACAACGCCTTTGCGAACATCGTACAGGCGGAGGGCTCCCACATCGCGGAGCTAACGGAACTGTTCCGGACAAACGGCATCGTCGTCCCAGAAAATACCGCTGCCCAGCAGGCTACGCTGCCCGTCGACCTTACTGCGGCTTACACTGCCGGTGTCGCGGCGGAAAACGCCAATATCGCCATGTACGAAACCTTCCTTTCCCAGACTAACCTGCCGCAGGATGTGCGCACTGCTTTTGCGGAACTTATGAACGCCTCCGAAAGCCACCTTACCGCCTTGACCCGCAACGTCGAAAGAACAGGCAACGGGCAGGGCATGCGTAACGGCTTTAACGATGAAACTGTAACCCAGGGCGACAATGACACTTGCATGGATACGCAGAGACAGGGCATGAACAGTCGTATGGGTATGATGCAGGGCAATAGCAAAAACCAGCGTTACAACAATAACCAATCTGCCTGCGATGGCACTTGCGACGGAACCAATAGCAGCACCGGCAACGGTACCTGCGACGGCACCTGCGACGAAACGAACCAGAACACCAACCAGAACAACACAAACGGAAACGGAGCGGGCAACGGAAACCGCAACGGGTTCTAAACACCCCGACCCGCTGTATAAAGCGGTAACATGCCGATTAAACATTCCAATGCCGACGCGGCGGGGAAGCAAACCCCGCCGTGTCGGCGTTTTTGTGTGCTGATTGGGGAAGGATACCGCCTTCCGTAAAGAAAGTGTCAGTGACCATGCACTGGCGGCAGTTTACCATCCGTATAACACAGCGACATTTCCGAAAGGGACAGGTAGACGCTCATGGGCGCGGTTTTTACGATGCGCGCGATGTCGGCGCTAAGCGTTTGCGAAAACAGGTCGCAGGCTTCTTTGGTGGCTGCGCCCAGCACACGCACGTCGCAAAAGGCGCAATCGCCCGGTTCGTCGCCCTTGGTCAGGGCCTGGTTGTCCAGAATATGCACCATCACATGCGCGCGGCTTTTGTTCAGCAGCGCCGCGGCGTCCAGCGCGCAGGCGCGGAGCGACTGCTTTTCCGTATCTGCAAGGGCACGGGAAACGGAAATTTGAATGTAGGGCATAGTTCTCCCTCTCATTGAAGCGATGTGTCCGGCTGAAAGCCGGTTTTGCCGGGATTGTGTTTGGGTTCTACTGTGTAAGATACTTCACGGCGAACCTTTCTTCCTGCACAGGTTTGTGCTATGATGGGGCGGAATACAACGAAACCGGGAGATGCGCTAATGGAACAGCAATTTACCCTGAATTACGGGGAACAGAAGATACCGCTTACGATCCGCGCCAAGTCGATTACCGTGCTAGACGCGGTTACACCGCCCCCGATGAAGGATCTTCGGGAGGCTTTTCGCACCGCGGTGGAGGAAAATGCCGTGGCGAGTTTGGCGCTCAAGCAGGTGATCGCTCCGGAGGACGAGGTGACCGTCGTCATCAGCGACCTTACCCGCGCCTGGATGCATCAGGAGCGCGTGTGCCCGCTGCTTTTGGATTACCTGCACGATGTGATCGGCGTGCCATACGAAAACATCGTGTTTCTGGTGGCGCTGGGCACGCACCGGAAGCAGACCGAGGCAGAACTGCGCAGGCTGACGGGGGATGCGGTGTACGACCGGGTGCGTGTGGAAAACCACCACATTGATGGTGAACTGCACTACTTTGGCACCACTTCCCGCGGCACAGACGTGCGCTTAAGCCCGCTGGTCTATAACCGCAA
>JAJFVI010000252.1 GCA_021371895.1 Eubacteriales bacterium
TGAATAGTAGGTAATTTCAATGATATCCCGCCGGAGCTGCAAGGCAAACGTCCGTAGGTCCTCATCCGTCATAGGCGTATGGTAATGGCTGATCACCGGAAGGTTGCTTGTGTTATGGTATACAGGCCGTTCAGCTTCCAAAGAATACCTCTCCTCTCAAACAGGGCATGGATTAACGCCAGAGCGTTTTACGCGCGGCGGCGGCGATCCTGTCCGCGGTAGGCACGTTGAGGGTTTCCAGCTTGCGTGAATAGGGCATAGGCACCTGTGCGGTGCTCACACGCTCAATGGGCGCATCCAGATAGCGGAATACCTGCTGTTGCAGCTCATAAGCGATCTCTCCGCCAAAGGAGCAGAAAGGCTGCGCCTCCTGCGCGATAACACAACGCCCCGTTTTACGTACGGAGGCCGCCAGCGTTTCCATGTCCAGCGGTACGATGGTGCGCGGATCAATCACCTCGGCGCTGATGCCCTCAGCTTCGAGCAATGAGGCCGCATCCAACGCGCGCTGCACCATGTAGGAGGTGGCGATGATCGTTACATCCGTACCCTCGCGCCGGATGTCGGCAACGCCAAAGGGAATGGTGAAATCCGGGCTGTCCGGCACTTCGCCGCGGACGGCATAGAGCATTTTATGCTCGCAGAACACCACGGGGTTTTCATCCCGTAGCGCGGTCTTGAGCAACCCTTTCGCGTCGGCGGGCGTGGACGGGCATACCACCTTGAGTCCCGGAATTCCCGCGAACAGGCTTTCAAAGCACTGGGCATGTTGCGCGCCGTTACCGCGCCCACAGCCCTGCTGCACCCGCAGGGTATAGGGCACCTTGACCGTGCCGTTGGACATATAGTGTGTTTTGGCCGTCTGGTTAATCAATTGATCCATCGCGCAGAGAATAAAGTCGACGTATTGCAGCTCTACCAGCGTGTGTGTGCCTGTGATCGCCGCGCCCATGCCCGCACCCACAAATGCGGCTTCCGAGATGGGGGTAGATAACACCCGCCCCGGAAATTCCTCCGGCAGGTTCAGCGAACAACCGAACACACCGCCGAATTTGGCGATATCCTCGCCCATGAAAAACAGTTTCGGGTCGCGGCGCATTTCTTCCGCAATCGCGTCACGGATGGCTATGGAATATTTGATCAGTGCCATTTTCATATCCTCATGCAAACAGATTCTGCAGCAGACCGCCGTCATCCGGATCGGGGCTTGCCATGGCGAAAGCGACGCTTTCTTCGACCCGCCGATCCACCCTGCGGCTGATCGCGTCCAACTCCTCACCGGTTGCGTAACCCTTTTCAAGGATGAGCTTACCCAGTCGAAGAATCGGGCAGCGAGCCTTCCATTCGTCCACTTCTTCCTTGCTGCGGTAACCGCCGTAGGAATAGGCGTCCCCCGGCCAGTGACCCGACCAGCGGTAGGTTTTAGCTTCAATCAGGGATGGGCCCTCACCCCGTCTGGCATGGTCAATCGCTTTGCGATAGGCTTTTTCAAGCTTGAGGGCATCGTTTCCATCTACAACGGCGCCCGGTATTCCATAGCCGGCTGCGCGAACGGCAATATCCTCCACGGAACAGCTTTCCTGCGCTGTGGTGAACACCTCATACCCGTTGTTTTCCACCACAAAAATCACAGGCAACTTCCATACCGCAGCCAGATTCATGCTTTCATGCGTAACGCCTTCGTTGGATGCACCTTCCCCTAAAAAGCAGAACACCACGCGGTCGGTGTGGTTTACCAGCTTTAGTGTGATGCCGGCCCCGCAGGCCAGCGAGGTTCCGCCGCCAACGATGCCGTTGGTGCCCAACAGCCCATGCGCTTGGTCAAACATGTGCATGGAGCCGCCCTTGCCACCCGAGATGCCGGTGGCTTTGCCAAACAGCTCCGCCATGATCAGGTTTGGATCGCAGCCGCAGAGCACCGTGTGACCCACCCCACGGTGCGTGCTAGTGAACAGGTCGCCCTCTTCGCGCATTAGCATGGCTACCGCGCCGATGGCTTCCTCGCCGATGTACAGGTGTAACGAGCCTGTAACCAGACCCTCTTTATACAATTCATCCGCCTTTTGTTCAAAGCGCCGGGAGAGCAACATGTTTTCGTACAATCCCAGAATTTCCTTCGGGTTCATGGATAAGCCTCCACTTTGGCAATCAGTCCATCACCAGACCGCCGTTGATATCCAAAATTTCGCCAGTAATGTAGCGCGCGCGCCGATTCGATGCGAGAAATAAAACGCCGTAAGCAATGTCGTCGGGCTGCCCTAACCCCAGCGGCACCGCCGCTATGATATTTTCTTTGCCATTGCCATGGGTACCCGGCAGATGCGCCTGCTTTTCAATCATGCTGGTATCAATAGGGCCAGGGCAGATTGCGTTTACACGGACATTATCCTTGGCAAGCTGCACCGCGAAATGAAAGGTGAGTGAATTGATCGCACCCTTGGAGGCGATATAAGCCGGCGAGGGATTCATACCTCCGGTTTTTGCCGCGCCGGCGGAGATGTTGACAATTGCGCCGCCATGCTGCCTGCGCATCATGATGCCTGCAAAACGGCTGCAAAAATAGGTGCCGCGTATGTTGACATTCATCACCTTGTCCCAGCCCACTTGCGTATGCTCGGGAAATTTTTCAAAGGAGATGATGCCCGCGCTGTTCACCAGCACATCCAGACGCCCGTACTGCTTTTCGATCGCGCTAAATACGGATTCAACGCACGCCTCATCGGAAATATCCAGCCGCATGGTCGTGATATCCAAGCCTTCGCCCTTGAGGGTAGCCGCCAGGGCTGCCAGCCCGGCCTCGTTTACATCCAGCGCGATCACCGTTGCCGATTCCCGCGCGAACATCGCGGCGCACGCTTCCCCGATTCCTGCACTCGCACCGGTTACCGCTACAATCTGACCCTGAAATTCTCCCATGGGTATTCCTCCTTAAGGGAAATGGTCACGCAGGCATCGCTTGACGCGATCTTGCGCGACCATTTCCGAAGCGATGCGGGTTACTTATTTTGCAATCTCGTTTGCGTGTATTGCTCGTTCTTGACGCGCACGGAGGTTCCCCATGCCTTCTGACGGGCAAAGAACACGCCGTTTTGTTCCTGCTTGGGCCAGAGGGTGAAGAGCACGAAGGGCTCATCGCTCTTGGTGTTATCAATCCAATGGAACACATGCGGCGGGATCACGATGATATCGCCGTTTTTCACGGGCACACAATCATTGTCCAGCCAGACGAAGGTTCCGGCTTTCGCGGAAACGATGTAGTAAAGCTCTGTTTCATCATGCTCGCCACCCTCGGTGCGGCAATAGGGCTGAAGGGTCCCTTCGTTGATGTTGATTACTTGCTGTCCGGCCATTTCATCGCCCGTCAGCATTTTGGAGGAATAGGTTTTGTCGCACACAAACGCTTCCACATTTTCAGCGTTAACAAGTTTCCACGGGAGCTTATTCATAAGAGTTTCTTCCTTTCCATTTGTGTTATCACGAGCCAGCTGTTGCAGCCATAGTTTCCTCACCTTAGCCTGTGGGCACTTTTGCGCTTACAGTGCAGAAGGGAGGAAGGTATAGCGACAAGGGATGTTTTTGGGTGATGGAAGGATTATTGGTCGAATTCCACCAGAACTTTTACGCGGCTCTCATTGCGCGAGGTAACGGCTTCAAATGCTTCCTCCACGCGGCTGAACGGAAAGCGATCCGTGATCATCGGTCCAAGGTTGATGTGCCCGTTAGCCAGCAGATCCAGAATCTTCGGACCCATCTGCGGTGTGCCCGCCGCGCCGACGAGTGTGCAGTTGCGTGAAATGATGCGGTCCAGCTTAACATTTTTCAAATCCTGCTCATAAAAACCGGGAATCACCAAGAAACCGCTTCCGCGCATCATGAGCAGCACATCGTTGAATATGCTGGGATCACCAGTCGTATCCAGCACCACATCCGCGCCGCGCCCATCGGTTTCGCGCATTACAACGTCATGCAGATTTTCGCGGGTTGTGTTCACCAGCACGTCCGCGCCCAATTGCTTGCCGATTGCCAACTTGGCATCCTTGCGCCCGGCCAGGATGGTTCGCCCCATGCCCATGCCCTTTGCGCAGGCCATGCCGCCCAACCCGATGGGGCCGGTGCCGATCACCAACAGGTTGTTACCCGGGCCGAGCGGCGCGCGGGTCAACCCATACAGACCGATGGCTGCGGGCTCGATCAGCGCCGCCTGGTCCAGCGGAACGTTGGCTGGAATCTTGAAGGTAGTTCTTTCCATCACCAACATGTAATCCGCAAAGCTGCCGGGCCAGCAGTTGCTAATTGTGCCAATTGCCCTACCGTTAAGGCAACTGCCGTATTCGCCTTTGAGGCAATATTCGCACTCGCCACAGGAATACTGCGTATCGGAGATGACGTTGTCGCCCACCTTGATGCGTGATGTTTCGCTGCCCACTTCAACTACAGTGCCCGACCATTCGTGCCCAAGGCGGACAGGGTAGATCGGCTCCATGCCTTCGCCGAGCGTCAGCGTGCCCTTCATGATGGAGACATCTGTTGCGCAGACGCCTGCATAGCGTACCTTCGCCAAAATCTGACGAGGGCCGACAACCGGTTTGGGCATATCGACCACACGCAGCACTCCCGGTTCATATGCCAGCAAAACCTTCATTTTAATCGCTCCATTTCTATTAAGAATTACTTTAAAAATCTCTGGTGTAGCCGCAGATCCAACCTCCGTCAATGGTGATAATCGCTCCGGTTGTGTATTTGGATTCCTCGCTTGCGAGGAACACCGTCATGGCTGCAATATCTTCGGGCTGGCCGGGTTTTCCCTGTGGGATGTGGGACGTAAGGGCTTTCGCGCGTTCCGGATCAGCATAGAAAAGCTTCTTTGTGCCTTCAAAAAGGATGGAGCCCGGCGCAATACCGTTAACGCGGATGTTGAGGGGTGCAAGCTCAAGCGCCATGGCCTTGGTAAGGTTAAATACGCCGGCTTTGGCGGCGGTAAAAGCGCATTGCAGGCGCAGGGGCGTTAGGCCAACGATGGAACCGATGTTGATAATATTACCGCCCTCACCCTGCTTTTCCATCTGCTTGATGGCCGGCTTTGAGCAGTAGTAAACGCCGTTGAGATCCACATTGATAATGCGCTGCCACAGATCGTCATTATATTCGTGGATGGGCTTGCGATCCTCGACGCCGCCGTTGATGCCCGCATTGTTGACAAGACAATCAAGACGGCCGTAGAGAGCGACTGTTTTTTCAACCATTTCTTGAGCGCTCTGCTTATCGCTGACATCCGTGATGATGGATGCGCACTCGCCACCAGCCGCTTTTACCGCGTTAACCACTTCGTCCAGCGTGGCGATGGTGCGGCCGGCCACAACTACTTTGGCGCCGTTGGCGGCAAATTGTTTAGCCATTGCGCTACCAATGGCTCCGCCACCGCCTGTGATGATAACTACTTTTCCCTTCAGGTCATCCACCTTAACCATGTTTCCTACCTCCAATTATCAAGCGGCAACCTTGCGCTTTTGTTTATAGATGTCAAACAACACAGCGAACGCCATCAGTGCGCCTTGCACCGCGATGCGCATGGTCGTTGGCAGCCCCAGAAAGATGATCGCGTTTTCCGTCGCGAACACGAGCAATACGCCAATCAGGATGCCGATGGGGGAGCACTTGCCACCGCTGAGGCTCACACCGCCGACCACGCATGCGGCGATGGCGCGAAACTCCCAGCCGTCGCCTGTTTCCGGAAGACCCAAGCCCAGATCGAGCGTGAGCATGATGCCGGCGATGCCTGACAGCACCGCTGAAATTACATACGCGGCCATGCGCATCTGTTTGGCGGGAATGCCCGCCAGCACCGCCACCTCGCGGTTATCGCCCGTGGCCAGCAGCCTGCGACCCCATAACGTCTTTTTGATGACCACAAAGGCGATGGCAAAAAGTACGATCATGATCCAGAAGGGGGGCAGCATCCCCAGAAACTGCGTTTTAAAGAATGCGCCGTAATGATAGGAGGGCACTTTGTCCAGGGCGAACTGGTACCCCTTGATGAACAGATACCGCGCACCACCGACGATATAGAGCGTTCCCATGGTAGCCACGAAGTCGGGCACGCCAAGATGCACCACCAGCAGGCCGTTTACCAAGCCAATTATCACACAGCAGGCCAAAGCGAACAGGATCGCCGTTTCGGTGGACCAGCCGTAATCGCATATGAAGGAGGCCATGATGATGCCTGCGAAACCCGCGACGCGCCCCGTGGATATATCCACGTTGCCCGTCATCAGCGGGAATGCCGCGCCCAGCGCGCAAACTGCGATGAAGGGGATCTGCGTAAACATAGCGGAGAAGTTATTTATGGTCAAAAAATCGGGTCGGATCATCGTGGTTATAAAAATGATAATCGCGAGCGGAATGGTAACGCTGACCTCGTCCAAACGCAGGAAACGACGGAAGGCAGACACATTTGCTCTGGCGATTGGCTGACTATTTTGCATAGTATACCTTCTCCCTTTTACTGTGTGATGCGCTTGGCTTCCATGCGCTTGCGCTGAATGTCCATCAGTACCGCCAAAACCAGAATCGCGCCGATCAGCACCAACTGCAGGTTGGTATCCACCTTCAAGAGCCGCAGACAGTTCCACAGCACATGGAACAGCAGCACGCCCAACCCGACGCCGTAGATGGAACCTGCGCCACCCGCCATGCTGATGCCGCCGATGGCGCAGCAAATGATAGCTCGGAACTCGCGGCCGGAGCCATAGGTTGAGGATGCTGATTGGCTGGTTAATACATCGAACAGGCCGCTGACCGCCGCAAGTGCGCCGGCCAGGATGAAAACCAGCAGCTTGATCCGGTTTACGTTGATACCAGCCATCTGCGCTGCTTCCTTGTTGCCGCCCACGGCGCGCAGGCGGTAGCCGAACGTGGTTTTACGAACCACAAAATCCAGGATGATGATTACGATCACGAACACGAAGAACAGCCACGATAGCCCCAGCGGTTTCGGGCGTGTGAACACTTTGGTGCCCAGCGATTCGATGGGAATCGTGAGTCCGTCGCTGATCGTAACGGCTAGGCCCTGGCAGATAAATTGCGTTGCCAGCGTGGCGATCCATGAGCTCAAGCCAAATTTTGTGATCATAACGCCGTTGACCGCACCGACCAGCATGCCCGTCAGCAGAGTAGCGAGGATGCAGGGGATCAGGGGCCAACCGAGGTTGTTGGCGGTGATCCCGCAGATGACGCCCGCCAGGCAGCCCGACATACCGATGGACAAATCAATCTCGCCCACCATAATGATCAGCGACTCCGCCAGCGACGCCATGCCGATAAAGATGCAGCCTGTGAGAATGGTGGAGAAATACCGCCAGGTGAGCAGGCTATCGTTGATGCTGGCTGTAACTGCCATAATGATTACAATCGGGATAAGGATGCCAATTTCTGGCATCATGAAGAACTGAACCGCCCCGCTGCCGTTCTGCTTTTTCATTGTGCGTATCGCCTGGTTGCTATTCACGGTCGTTCCTCCTTGGGTTTACTTAAGCAATTGTTTTAAACGTTTTCACGGCAAGCGCCATGATTGCCGCTTCGTTCGCGCATTGTCCGTCCAGCTCGCCTGCTACGCGGCCTTCCGCCATCACGACAAACCGATCGGACATTGCCATCAGCTCCGGTAATTCGGAGGAGATCATGATAATGGCTTTACCCTCCTTAGCCATCTCATTGATGTGGCCGTAAATCTCGTTTTTAGAACCTACGTCGATGCCCTTGGTAGGCTCATCGAGGATGACGATCATCGGCTCGGCGTTTAGCGATCTTGCGATGACGACTTTCTGCTGATTTCCGCCCGAAAGCGTGTTGACCATGGTACGAATTGAAGGTGACTTGATATGCAGCTTATCATAATATTGCCTTGCGCGTTTACGGACATTCCCTTTGGTGACCACCGTGGCAACACTGACCATGCTCAAGTTGGATATGGTAATGTTATCCTTGATATCCCACACAAAGTTGAGGCCATACTTCTTACGATCCTCGCTGACCATGCCGATCCCTTTGCGCACCGCATGACTGGAGGAGCGGATCATCAGCTTTTTGCCATGGATGTAGATCGAACCGGATTGGATGGGCAGCATCCCGTAAAGTGCCATGCAAACCTCGCTGCGGCCCGCGCCTACCAGGCCGGCCATGCCCAGCACTTCGCCGGCGTGCACCGTGAAGGACACGTTCTCCACCAAATTTTTATGGGCGATGTAGGGGTGGCTGATGGTGAGGTTTTCGACACGGAGCACGGGCTCCCCGATGGTGGCTTTCTCCTTCACATACAGGCTTTTAAGCTCACGTCCGATCATATCGTGGATGATGGTGTTCGAATCATACTGCTCACGTTCAAAGGTGGAGATATTGCGGCCGTCCCGAAGGATGGTCACGCGATCGGTCAATTCCATGATCTCCATCAGCTTATGGGTAACGAAAATGATGCTTGTGCCCTTTCTTTTGAGCATACGAACCACTTCGAACAACTGCTTGACATCGTTATCGGAAAGCGAAGTGGTCGGCTCGTCTAAAATGAGCACCTTGGGATCCGTTGCCAGTGCGCGTGCGATCATGAGCATTTGCTGCTGGCCGATGGAAAGCTTGCGTACGTCGGCGCGCGGATCCAGATGGATATGGTTTTTATTAAGCAGTTCGGTCGTTGCCTGGTACATTTCGCGGAAGTTGACAAACAGCGTTCTTCCTTTTGGCTTTTTGCCAGCGTCCACACGCGGTTTATCCAACTTCAAATCAGCCATGTAGATGTTTTCGGCAACGGAGCTGAATTTGAGCACATTAATTTCCTGCGGCACATAACCAATGCCAAAACGCATGGCATCATGGGGGTTTGCCGGCCTGATTTCGTTGCCCTCGATTTTCAATACGCCGGTATAGGATCCATGGGGATAAATTCCGTTGAGCACTTTCAGCAACGTGGATTTTCCCGCCCCGTTTTCACCAATCAACCCTAAAACTTCGCCGTGCTTCACATTGATACAAACGTTATCGTTGGCAAGCACGCCTGGGAATTTTTTCGTGATATTGAGCGCTTCCAGTACGTAGTCCATGATCCTATCTCACCTTGCTTTTGCAATTTCCTGTATTCTCTTGAAAAGGGTACGAGCCTGCCCTAAGGCTAAGACAAGCTCGCACCCGCTTGGGGTTTAGTGTGCGTTTCGGTTTGGTTTACTTGAAGAACGTAGCCACTTCGGAAGCGATGCCGCGATGGAACTCAATGCCGTTCTCGCCGGTGCCGTCTCTGGTGACGATGGGGGCGGTCAGGTCGGTCCACACGGGCACTTCTTCGCCGCGCAACACCTTGTCAAAATACGTCATGGTCAGATAAGCTTCCTGGTACAGGGGTTGCGCGACCAGCGCGAGCACCTTGCCGGATTCCAGCGCGTTCAGGTTGCCTTCGGTGGCGTCCATGCCGATGATGGCGATTTCGCCGTCAGCCTTGCCGGCCTTGGTGGCGGCATCGGACCAGGTGATGGGCGAGTTGCCGGTGGTGCCGAACGCGCCGATGATGTCGGGGTTCGCCTGGATGATGGCAAGGTTGACAGCCGTCGCAGAGTCGACCACGCCGCCTTCAAGCTCGGTATTCAACAGTCTGATGTTTTCCAGCTTCATCGTCTTGGCCAGTTCTGCCCAAGAGGCGCGGAAGCTGTCATTGGCGGCGTTTTCGGTGATGTTCTTGGTGTTCTGGGTCAGGGCGATGGAGCCGGTCTTGCCTTCCAGCGTCTTGGCCAGCAGTTCAGCCGACTGTTTGCCGTAGAGCACCGGATCGCAAGCCATGTTGAACTTCATGCCTTCGGGCAGGGTGCCATCGGCCAGGCGGTGATTGAAGTGCGCCACGCCAATTACAACACCAGCGGCAGCGGCGTTTGCGATGCACTCATAAGCAGATGAATCGCCAGCCCACACCATGCAGGCCTTGCCACCTTCAGCCACGAAAGCATCGATAGCGGCATACGATTCGGCCATGTCGCCACCCTCGGTGCCGATGACCTTGGCATTGGTGTACCCAAGCTCCTGGGCGGCTTTTAGGAAACCAAGCTGCACAATGCGGTGCACGGGATGGTTATACATAGGCATTGCGATCGCCACGGCGTACTCCGCAGGATTGAAGTCCGCCGCCTGAGCTGCCATTGCCCCCGTCAAGAGCATCGCCAGAGAGAGAACGAAAGCCAGGAATTTTTTCATTGGTGAGTCCTCCTTAAATTTATTTATACCCTGATCTCACACAGGGATATAATTACAAGGTGCATCAAAAACAAGCAAAAGCGGTTACGCAACTTTCCTATAATCGTCCCGGCTTCACCATGCGCTACCCGGTTGTTCCCAGTGGAACTTCCGAAGCGTAAACGCTTACGCAATGACCAAAGCACAATGTCTTTAGCTGGTGGTAAACCGGGATATTCACTGAAATTAGTTTTATAATACAATGACCATTTGACTCTGTCAATAGGTTTTGATCAAATATGTTTGTTTAAATTATAACAAACTGCTCAAAGCTATTCAAGAGCAAGTGCAGCCAGGCTTAGCGCCATCACCCCACATAACCTTCCCCCTGGCAGAGCAGATGCAGCGCTACCCCCGGAGCTTCTTTGTCCATGGCCTCAATCAGTTCCTGTGGATCGCCATGGTGGAGTGGGAATGTCCAAAAATGACAAGGAATCAACACTTTGCAGTTAAGCATGGCGGCATAGCGGGCGGCAAGAACGCCGTTTAGGTTGCCAAACGCGCCATTGATAGGCAACAGAGCGATGTCTGGCTGCGCTTGTAAAGCATCCTTAAGGCGTGCAGGCGTCAGCGCGGTATCGCCTGCAAAGTAAATGGTTTCAAAGCCGAAATCTAATAAAAAGCCTAAAGCATCGGGCGAGAGATCGCCGTGGTCACAATCTATGGCACGCAATTTGCATTCGGGAAGGATTTGTACGCTGTCACTTTTGCAAACGGTCGTCACACGCGCTACGTTCAGCCCAAGCGTTTCCATTTGGGCAGACACATTCCGGCTTGTATACACTTGTGTTTTGCCATTATCCATCAAGAGGGCGAAGGAATCCACGTCAAAATGATCGGCATGTTCGTGAGAGATGAGCAACACGTCTGCGTTTACCTCCTCAGCACGGCAGGGGGGAGGCATCAGACGCTTGAACCCCTGACCCATTTCGGGAAAGACACGTTGCACATACTCGGAAAAGTATGGGTCGATCATGATCGTGTGGAGTTCATGGGTTTTTAGTAAAAAACCGGCTTGCCCCAACCAAAAAATGGCAACGCTTCCCTTTGGAACCGAAGTATGGTTAACCCGTTGCATAAATTCCATGGTAGTAAATTCCTTTCTTTGCAATCGATTGGTAAGGATAGCGTGAGATAATCCTTGAAAAAAGAGGGGGAAGTTGATATAATCGCAAGCGTAATGGATTACACAATTAAAAACATACTTCGTTGAATTTTATAAGGATGGTATTCTCATGGAAAAACGAGTGACCATATACGATTTGGCAGCAAAGCTTGGTATATCGATCGCCACAGTGAACCGTGCTCTGACCGACAAACCACGTGTCAGTGTGGAAACCAGGCAGCGCGTGCTAAATGCCGCCATAGAAATGGGGTTTACCCCCAATGCGCTTGCCCGATCCCTATCACGTCGGCCTATCCGGCTGGCTGTTGTGGCATTTACGAGCTTTCCGGAGTTTCATAACAGCTTTATAGCTGGTGTAAAAGCTTCTGTCGACGAGCTTCGGGATTTCAATGTGCATGTGGACACCTTTAGTTTTGACCAAGGCCCAACCAACTCCCCGTATGGTGCGGCTTTTTTGACCGAAACCTACACCAGCATCGCTGCCGACCATTACGATGGCGTGTTGGTGTGCGGCAAGACCTCCGACCAAACGCGTGTCCTAAGTGAAAAAGGTGTGGTAGTTGCTACAGCAATCAACGATATTGCTCCCTCCTTGCGCAGTTTCTGCGTAAAATACAACGGACATGTGGCAGGGCGTATGGCGGCGGAGCTCCTGTGGCATTGCGGGGACAAGACGCGGCCGGTGCTGATTGCATCGGGCGGCGAACCGCAATACAGTATCCATACCGAAATGGTGGATGGGTTCAAGGAACAGCTTTCTGTGACACCGCTTCACCTTGCCAATATTTACACACATTATGACAATCCCCGCCTCGCATACGAAGAAACAATGCGAGTACTTACCGAGTATCCGACCCTCGGTGGTATTTACGTAAACTCCTTCAACTCGCTTGGTGTCATCAAAGCGGTTGTCGAACGGGGGCTTGCGGGGAGAATCTGTCTGATCACCTCCGATATTTATCAGGAACTGCGGGGATATATTCAGGCGGGGATTGTATCCGCCTCTATATTCCAGAACCAATACCAGCAGGGGAAACAAGGCCTTCGGCTTCTCTACCACAGCATTGCCGACGGAATTAAAGCCCCGGACACCACCATGATCGAGCCGCAGATCATTTTACGCAGCAATTTAGAGCTTTTTTAGTGATCCGCATCTATAAGCCTTTCCACAACAGTGCGCAATGTGAAATCCTCTCCGACATTTCCTGGGAAAATCACATAAGGGATATGGGGAAACTTGCTCTCGGGCCCTGTTTGCCACACAGGAACGCCGGGGGCAATTTGCCCCATGACGATCGCACGCTTTACACCGAGCGCCTTTGTACCCACATCACTGGACGTGATGCCGCCTTTGGCGACGATAAAGCGTGGGCGCGATGTGAGTCTTGCGACGATATCGGTAACGGCGGATGAAATTTGCACCGAAATCCGGAGTTGACCTTCCCTATCGTCGCTGGGCAAATCTACTCTTTCGCGCCTTGTATACACAACAACCGTTCGACCTTTGGCGATGCTAGCGTCTGCTGCCCGAGACACGCGGACCACCTCACCCTCCAGCCCATTTTCAATGAGCACGAGGTGCTGGTTAAATTCTATGTAGTCAATCGGGTAGTTGCTCTTTAGCAAAACCTCCAACTGTTTGGAGGTTTTACCCACATGGGACCCGACAAGCACCATGCCGCCGTGTGACTCGCCGCGCACAACAAGCTCTGCAGGTGTTAACAGCGGCTTATCCGGCACACCGCCCAACACTTTGGGGAGCGCTGCAGCGCTGCGAAACATATACTCCTTGCCATCCTGCATGGCTTTACAAAGCGCGATGGAGAAAACTTCAACATCAACATAAGCTGCGGCATTGACGATGATCTTCTGAAAGTTCTCCGCTTGTGAAAGCTGCTCGACAAGCCTGACAATGTTGTTGTCTCGCAAATCCCCAAGCGACAGATAGATCATGTCCTCCGCCTGGTATTGCCCATTGGTCTTTTCCTCACACCAGTGGCCCAAATGGGATGCATGGTAACCAAACGTTTTATCTCCGGCAAATTCCGTCTTCCCGACCGGGATGAGCCGGTTGCCTTCCTTGACGTAGTGAACGTTGTCCAAGGTATACCGACCGCCTTCGATAAAGAAGGGCAGAATAATCTCCCCATCATAGCGCCTGCCGGTTTCTGCTTCCAGCGTACGGCGAATTGTTTCTGTTTCGAGCGGATAATGCCCACGGAGCGTGGAGTCTCCACGGCTGATGATGAGGAAATCCTTACCAGTATTACGTGAAGCAAAGGCAATATTCAGGGCGATCTCTCTGTGAAGCGCCTCCGTCTGCACGCTTGTAAGCGCGCGTGAATTGGTCAGGATGAAAAACATCGCGCCATCCTCACGAAAGCCATCCAGCAACGTTTTCTCATCCCATGTTGTGTAGACGGATACGCCATGCACCGTCTGGATTCCAGTTGGATCGTCATCCAGAAC
>JAJFVI010000255.1 GCA_021371895.1 Eubacteriales bacterium
CGCCAAGTTTGTGCGCGCGCACGAAGGCCGCGTGGACGATATCCACATTTACGGGCAGGAATCCATCGCGGAAACGTGGCGGCTGTGCAAGATGAACCTCGCCATCCGTGGCATCGATGGTAACCTTGGGCAGGAAAACGCGGATACCTTCGGCAATGATCAGCACAAGATGCTCAAGGCGGATTACATCCTCGCCAATCCGACCTTCAACATCAAAGATTGGGGCGCGCAAAACCTCACCGAGGATGTGCGCTGGAAGTACGGCATGCCGCCCGCCGGAAACGCCAACTATGCGTGGATCAGCCATATCATCAGCAAGCTAAGCCCACGCGGGGCGGCAGGCTTTGTGCTGGCCAACGGTTCCATGAGCACTTCGACCACCGCCGAGGCGGAAATCCGCAAAAACATTGTGGAGGCCGGGTTGGTGGATTGTATCATCACCCTGCCCGCCAACCTGTTCTATTATGTGACTATTCCCGCCTGCCTGTGGTTTTTGAGCCGCAACAAGGAAAACCGCCGGGATAAAATCCTGTTTATCGACGCGCGGGGCATGGGCACGATGATTGACCGCCGCCACCGGGAGCTGAACGACCAGACCGAAATCAAGCTCATTTATGATACCTACCATGCCTGGCGGGATGGCAAGCCGGAGTATGCGGATCAGCAGGGCTTTTGCAAATCGGCCGGTTTGGACGAAGTGCGCGGGCACAATTACATTTTAACCCCCGGCCGCTATGTGGGCATTGCGGAGCAGGAGGACGACGGCGAGCCTTTCGAGGAGAAGATGACGCGGCTTACGGGCGAGCTTTCGGAGATGTTCCTGAAAAGCCATGCGCTGGAGCAGGAGATTCGGGAACGGTTGGGGGCGATTGGGTATGACTTGTAATGATTGGATGGATACACCCTTGGGTGATATAACCAAGTGGACAAGTGGTGGTACCCCAAGTAAATCAAACCCGCTGTTCTGGAACGGCAATATTCCATGGATCAGTGCAAAAACGCTTACAAGCGGTTGGATCGATTCATCAGATTTGACAATAACAGAGGAAGGTCTTGAAGCTGGCAGTAATCTAGCTCCCACACAATCAGTGCTGATGCTAGTCAGAGGGAGTGGATTGTTCAATCATCGCTACATTGGCATTGTTAAGAAACCTGTAGCTTTTAATCAGGATATCAAATGTTTACAGGCAAAGGCAAATCTGAACCCTCTATTCTTATACTATCTTTTACAAGGGTATGACAATGAGATTGTCGGCATGCTTGAAGCAACCAGCATTGGTGCTGGTAAGTTCGATACGAAACGATTGCAGGAAATGAAGGTTTCTCTCCCGCCCCTCCCCGAGCAGCACTCTATCGCAGCCACCCTATCCTGCCTGGATGAAAAAATCGAACTGAACAACCGCATGAATAAAACCCTTGAGGAAATGGCGCAGGCGGTTTTCAAAAGCTGGTTTGTGGACTTTGAGCCGTTTCAGGACGGCGAGTTTGTGGATAGCGAGCTGGGCAGGATTCCTAAGGGGTGGAGAGTGGGGACACTTGGAGAAATCATATCTACTAATCTCAAGTCATACTCAAATACCGAAAACTGGTCATATGTTGATTATCTTGATACCGGTTCAATGACTGAGAATACAATTATACAAATGCAAAAGATACAACTCGGCGTTGACAAACTGCCTAGTAGGGCAAGAAGAAAAGTCAGCAAGAACGATATTGTGTATTCAACAGTTAGGCCAATACAAAAGCATTATGGCATATTAACCAATCCATCGGCTCATATGTTGGTATCAACTGGGTTTACTGTGATTACTAGCGCATACACTCCATTTGTATACTGCTTTTTAACGCTGAAGAGTATCATTGAACACCTTGATGCGATAGCAAATCAATCAGTTTCTACTTATCCATCAATTAGAGCTGATCATATTGAATCGTTACGGTTATGTATACCACCCAAAGACACCTTGCATCGCTTTTGTTCTTCGTTAGAAGCGATTTACCAATTTGCATCTGTTATTCAGGATGAAAACAGCAAACTATCAATAATCCGTGACACCATACTTCCAAAGCTCATGAATGGTGAAATTCTAATTGAAACAGAGGTGACATTATAATGCAGGCTATAGTGGATGCGATCAACAATTTATCGGTAAAAGATGGTTGGGATTATGCCGCGTTACTGTTACCCAACATTCTTTCATTCACTGCAATCATTCTTGCCATTTTTATACCTATACGAATATCAAACCGTCAGGACAAAATCGCTTTGTTCCAACTACGCTATGAAACATATAGCTCTTTGACTTGGATTGTCAGGCTCAAACGAGTATTATCAAAAGAAAACATAGACGAGGCGATGGAGAAATCCAAAACCGGAAAAGGTAAATATATAAAGGACATGATACTATATTCAATTTTATCAAAACCCGACAAAGAAATGAATGGTTTTACAGGGTATGATATTCTGACAAAAAAGTTCGAAGGTATATTACTAGGTACCCTTCTATTCAAAGATGGTGAAAAGAAAGAGGAAATATGTAGAAAACTCTATGTATCGTTGTTGAAGCTGTTGATGAAACCAGAAAACGGTTCATTTGATACGGGGGAAGTCATCAAACTATTTGAATTGATAGAAAAAGACATTTTACCTTCAATGAAAAAGGAGATAATCATCAGGAGGTGACCCTTATGCCCGCCAACTTCACCGAATCCCAGCTGGAAGAAGCCACCTTGGAATGGTTTCAGGAGCTGGGTTACGCGACCGCCTTCGGGCCGGAACTTTCTCCCGGCGGAGATTACCCCGAACGGGAAGATTACGGCGAGGTGTTGCTTGGCGAGCGCCTGCGGGATGCCCTGCGCCGCCTGAACCCCACTTTGCCGCCGGACGCGCTGGATGAGGCCTACCGCAAGGTGGCCGTGCCCCAAAGCCCAAGCCTGCTGCAAAACAACCGGGCTTTTCATGCCATGCTGGTCAATGGTGTGGATGTGAGCTACCGCCAGCCGGATGGCACCATGCGCTACACGCAGGCACTGCTGTTTGATATGCAGCATTGGGACAGGAACGACTTTCTAGCCGTGAACCAGTTCACCGTGACCGAGGGCAAAACGGAAAAACGCCCTGATGTGGTAGTGTTTGTCAATGGCATTCCACTGGTGGTGATAGAGCTGAAAAACACCGCCGATGAGGGCGTGGATATTTCTGGCGCTTACCGCCAGCTGCAAACCTACAAAAACGCGATATCAACCCTGTATGTGTATAACGCCTTTCTGGTCATTTCGGATGGGGTCAACGCCCGCGCGGGCACCCTTACCTCCGATGAAGAACGTTTTATGGCGTGGCGCACCATCGATGGCGAAGGGGTCGCGCCGCTTTCGATCCCCCAGCTGGAGGTGCTTATTCGCGGCATGTTCCAGCGGGAACACCTGCTGGAGCTCATCAGCCAGTTTGAGCTGTTTCAGACCGATGGCAAGGATACGTGGAAGATCCTCGCCGGATACCACCAGTACCACGCCGTGCAAAAGGCAGTGGAGAGCACCGAGCGCGCCACGCTAGCGCAGGGCGACAGGCGCATCGGCGTAATCTGGCACACGCAGGGCAGCGGCAAGAGCCTGTCCATGGTGTTTTACGCGGGCAAGTTGGTCGTAAACGAGCAGCTGGGCAACCCGACCATTGTGGTCATCACCGACCGTAACGATTTGGACGATCAGCTTTTCGGCACGTTCTCTAAATGCTCGGATATTCTGCGCGGCGCACCCATGCAGGCCACCGACCGCGCGCACCTGCGAACCCTGTTGGAAAGCCGGGAGAGCGGCGGCATCATCTTTACCACCATCCAGAAGTTCGCGCCGGAAGAAAAGGGCGACAACGCCCCGGTGTTAACCAACCGTAAAAATGTAATCGTAATGGCGGATGAAGCGCACCGCAGTCAGTACGGCTTTGCCGCCGATGTGGTCAGGGGCGACGAATCCGCCGATGTGAAGTACGGCTATGCCAAGTACATGCGCGACGCGCTGCCAAACGCCTCCTACATCGGCTTCACCGGAACACCCATTGAGCTTACGGATAAAAACACCCGCGCCGTGTTTGGCGATTATATTGATATTTACGATATGACCCGCGCCGTGGAGGATGGCACCACGGTCAAGATTTTCTACGAAAGCCGCATTGCCAAGCTGGAACTACCCGAGGACTTGAAGCCCCAGATCGACGAGGAATACGAGGACATCACCGAGTATCAGGAAGCCACCCAGCGCGAGAAGCTCAAGAGCAAGTGGTCGCGGCTGGAAGCGATCGTCGGCGCCAAGGAGCGCGTGGAGGTTATCGCCAAGGATATCGTGGAGCACTTTGAAAAGCGACAGGCCGCGCAGGAGTCATCGGGCGGCAAGGGCATGGTCGTGTGCATGAGCCGCCGCATTGCCATTGACCTCTACAAGGCAATTACAGCTCTACGCCCAGATTGGCACAGTGACGAGCTGATGCGGGGCAAGATCAAGGTGGTCATGACCGGCGCATCCTCCGACCCGGCGGAGTGGCAACAGTTCATCGGCACAAAAGCCACCCGCGAAACATTAGCCAAACGCATGAAAGATACCAAGGACGAGTTGCAGCTGGTGATCGTGCGCGATATGTGGCTGACCGGCTTTGACGTGCCCAGCATGCACACCATGTACATCGACAAACCTATGCAGGGGCACAATCTGATGCAGGCCATCGCCCGCGTGAACCGTGTGTTCAAGGACAAACAAGGTGGCTTGGTGGTGGATTACATCGGCATTGCCGAAAACCTGAAAGACGCTTTGGCGCAGTACACCGAGAGCGACCGCACCACAACAGGCGTGGATACGGAGCTTGCCGCGCAGGTGTTACTGGAAAAGATGGAGCTGATCCGCGAACTGCTACACAGGCACGATTACCGTAAATTCTTCACCGGCACCTCCAAAGAAAAGGTACAGGCCATTGTGGAAACCATGGATTACGTCATCAGCCTACGGGATGAAGGCAAAAAGGAATACATTCAGCTGGCGACAGAGCTGGCGCGTGCATTCAGCCTATGCGCCACAACCGATATTGCCAACCGATTAAATATGGAGGTTGGCTTCCACAAGGCGGTCAAGGCTACGCTTGTTAAAATGATGGAGGATCACTCCAAGAAAAAGACAGCCTCCCAGCTGGACGCAGAGCTGAATCAACTGCTCAGCAAGGCCATTTCCTCCGGAGAAGTGATCGACATTCTGGAATCCGTAGGGCTGAACAAACCCAACATCGCCATCCTGTCGGATGAGTTTCTGGAAGAGATTCGCGGCATGAAGCAGAAGAACCTTGCCGTGGAGCTGCTGGAGCGCCTGATGAAGGGGACAATCCGCACCCTTTCAAAGCGTAACCTGGTCAAGTCCCGCAAGTTTACGGAGCTGTTGGAGGATTCCATCAAGCGCTATCAAAACCGCACTATTGAAACCACGCAGGTTATCATGGAACTGATCGAGCTGGCCAAACAGGTGACCGAGGAGGACAAGCGCGGCAAAGAAACCGGTATGAGCGAGGATGAGCTGGCTTTCTATGACGCGCTAGCTGAGAACGAATCCGCACGCGAAGTGATGCAGGATGATATTCTCAAGCAAATTGCCCGCGATCTGACCACTGCCATACGCAGCAGCATGACGGTCGATTGGGCCATCCGAGATAGCGTGCAGGCAAAGATCAAGATGGTGGTGAAACGGCTGCTCAAGAAGTACGGCTATCCGCCGGATAAGACGGAAAAGGCTGTGGAGGTTGTGTTGGAACAAACGAAATTGATGTGCGAGAACGACGGGCGGTAAGGGATGGATTGTCACAGCATTGCAATATCAATCGTGGCGCTCGGCCAGTTGAAGATTGGGTTGCTACATTGTGATTTCTTATTCTTTCTGGCGAGAGATTTGCACGGCAAAAATGTAAACTATTGACAGTTGACATTGGGAAAATTCTTGTTGAGGTGATGGTATGCAAATGCCAAAAGTTCTAAAAACATTACTTGAAAAGATGTCCCAGACTGTAAAGTTATCAAAGAGAAAACAACGCTCGACTTTTAGAAAAGGTCATACAAAAAGCGACAACAACAATGGAATAGCAGATGAAACTTGTTCATCCGAGCCTACAAATAACTCAGCGCCTTCTATACAGAATAATATTATTGAGCAAATTAGAGTGAATGAGAAAAAATCTCAAAGAATTATACTAATTGCGAATATTATTGTACCCATATTTGTTGGATGTCTTACTGCAGGGGTAGCTATCATTGCCGTAAATATTCAGAATAAAGCCAACTACGATACAACAAAACTACTTATAACCCAAGAGCATAAGCCTCGATTAGTGTTCAGCAATTGCTTTGATTGTATTGACATGCATGATTATCTGAACGCATACAATAATTATGACATATCAGAAAAATTGATGATCGATTTCAACATATACACCGGCGTTGTGGACAATCAGAACGTGTACTATCTGTATTATGCACGAAAGCCAAACCAAAACACCATATATTCCAAGGTGAATTTTGAGATGATTCTGCTTTGTAATGCTGGAGAAGGATCAATATTTAAACTTAATGTTATAATTGAGCCTGTTTGTC
>JAJFVI010000265.1 GCA_021371895.1 Eubacteriales bacterium
GGGAACGGAGCTTGGCTTTCCTACCGCCAATCTGGCGTATCCGCCCGGGGCGGAACTGCCGGAAAACGGTGTGTACGTCGCCCAAGCGGCTGTGGACGGGCGAACCTATGTGGCCATTTTAAACCAGGGGAGCCACCCGACGGTGCCGGAGGGTCGCGCGACCATCGAAACCCACTTGCTGGGCTACGAAGGCGGCGAACTGTACGGCAAAAACCTTACGCTCACCTATCTTGCCTACCTGCGGCCCGAGCGCCGGTTTGAAAACCTCGCGGCGTTAAAAGCGCAGCTGGCCGCCGACGAGGCCGACGCCCTGCGCTGGGTGCGGCTGCACAGGTCGGAATCAGCTGGCGCAAGCGCCCCCTGATTAGCAGAAACCATGCCGATACATCGCTGGAAGCACGCTATTTTTTACCGAGACAAAGGAGAATCTATGGATTGCATCCAACCCATCGAAACGCAAGGCGCAACCTACCGCTATGAGGAAGACGGCCAGCAGGCCGTCGACCACGTTTCGCTGTCCATTCCCAAGGGCTCCATGATTGCGGTGCTGGGGCATAACGGCTCGGGCAAAAGCACGCTGGCCAAGCTGATGAACGCGCTGTACCTGCCCACCGAAGGCCGTGTATTGGTTTGCGGGCTGGATACCGCGCTGGAAGAGAACCTGTGGGACGTGCGCAGGCACGCGGGCATGGTGTTCCAAAACCCGGATAACCAGATCGTGGCGACCGTGGTGCGGGAGGACGTGGCTTTCGGCCTGGAGAACCTTGGCGTTCCCCAGCCGGAGATGCTGCCACGCATCGACGAGGCGCTTTTAGCCGTGCGCATGACCGAGTACGCCGCCGCCGCGCCGCATATGCTCTCCGGCGGGCAAAAGCAGCGCGTGGCCGTGGCGGGCGTATTGGCCATGCAGCCCGACGTGATGATTTTGGACGAGGCCACCGCGATGCTGGATCCTTCCGGGCGGGAGGAGGTCTTTTCCACAGTGCGCAAGCTCAACCGGGAAAAGAGCATCACTGTGGTGTGGATAACACACTTTATGGAGGAAGCCGCGCTGTGTGACCGCGTGCTGGTGCTGCACCACGGCGCGATCGCTATGGACGGAACGCCCCGCGAGGTGTTCAGCCAGGTGGACGAGTTAAAAAAGCTGGGGCTGGACGTGCCCCCGATGGCGGAACTTGCGGAGATGCTGCGGCAAGGCGGACTGTCGCTGCCTGCGGGAATCCTGACGGTGGACGATATGGTAAAGGAGCTGAAGGCATGCCTATAGAGGTAGAGCACCTGACCCATACCTATCTGCCCGGCAGTCCCTTTTCTTCCACCGCCATCCATGACTTGTCGCTGACCATTGAGGACGGGGAGTTTATCGGCGTATTGGGGCATACCGGTTCGGGGAAAACGACCTTCGTGCAGCATTTGAACGGTCTGCTCAAGCCCACCGAGGGCCGCGTGATTGTGGACGGGGTCGATATTACCCGCAAGGGCGTGAGTCTTTTAGACGTGCGTAGAAAAGTCGGGCTGGTGTTCCAGTACCCCGAATACCAGCTTTTTGAGGAGACCGTCGCCAAAGACGTGGCTTTCGGCCCGAAAAACATAGGCCTTTCCAAGACGGAAATCGACGAACGCGTGCGCTGGGCGCTGGAACAGGTGGAACTGGACTTTGGGGAAGTGGCCGGCGTTTCTCCCTTCGAGCTTTCCGGCGGGCAGATGCGCCGCGTCGCTATCGCGGGTGTGCTGGCGATGAAGCCCAAAACGCTGATTCTGGACGAGCCGACCGCGGGGCTGGACCCGCGCGGCCGCCGCGCGATCCTCGCGATGATTCGCCGCCTGCACGCGGAAAACAGCATGACGGTGATCATGGTCAGTCACAATATGGATGATATCGGCCCCCTGGCAACCCGTCTGCTGGTGATGAACCGCGGCGAACTGGTGATGGAGGGCACCCCGCGCGAAGTGTTCCGCCGCCATGACGAAATGCTGGCTATCGGTCTGGGCGTGCCGCGGGGCGCAGAGCTGCTTTACCGGCTGCGGCAGGAGGGCTACCCCCTGCCAGATGACCTGTACACCCTGCCGGAAGTGCGCGACGCCCTCCTGTCCCTGTATGCAAGCAAAGGCGATGCTTCCGCCGCGCGGACGCAGGCGGCGGACAGCGCCTCCCCAAAGGAGGCGACGCCTGATGCTTAAAGACATTACTTTAGGGCAGTACATGCCCGGCAATACCGTGGTGCATCGGTTGGACCCGCGTACTAAGATATTGCTGACCACAGCCTACATCACGATGATCTTTCTGGTGGGCAGCCCCCTGTGGTATGTGGTGCCCGCGCTGTACGTGGCGCTTGCGTCGCGGCTGGCGGGGCTATCCTTCGGGCAGCTGCTGAAATCCATTAAACCGCTGCGGTTTTTGCTGATTCTCACGTTTGTGCTCAACCTGTTTTTCTCCGGCGGAACGACCATATGGGTACACTGGGGCTTTATCACCATCGCCAAAGAAGGCGTGCTGCTGGCCGTGCATTTTAGCATGCGGCTGATCTTTCTGGTGGTGGGTACATCGGTTTTAACGCTCACCACCTCGCCTGTGGCGCTGAGCGACGGCATCGAAATTCTGTTAAAACCCTTGAAGGTCGTCCATTTCCCGTCGCATGAGCTGGCGATGATGATGACCATCGCCCTGCGCTTTATCCCCACGCTGATTGAGGAAACCGACAAGATTATGAAGGCGCAGCAGGCGCGCGGCGCGGATTTTGAAAGCGGCAACCTCATCGCGCGCGCCAAGGCGATGGTGCCGTTATTGGTGCCGCTGTTCGTAAGTGCGTTCCGCCGGGCGGGCGAGCTGGCGATGGCGATGGAGGCGCGCTGCTACCACGGCGGCGAAGGCCGTACGCGGCTGAGAGTGTTGCGCTTTACCATGGAGGATACCAAGGCGTTTCTGGTATCGGCGGCCGCGCTGGCTGTGGTGATCGTAGGGCGGTCGCTGCTGTAGGGCGATGCAGACCGTGCCTGGGTCGACCATCAGACCTTACTTGCCATGAAGGAGGAACGCCGTATGCCGCCTACGCTGCGTAACGGGGTGCCACAACCGCCACCTCCCTGCGCCCCGTCGGAGGACGGCGCAACGCCGGGCGAACCAGCCGACTGGGTCAATCGGGACGGCCTGACGACCGGGGAAGGCAAGCGGCGTATCCTGCTGACGCTGAGCTACGAGGGCACCGCCTACGCGGGCTGGCAGCGGCAGATCAACGGTGTGGCTGTGCAGCAGCGTGTGGAAGAAGCCCTGCATACGCTGACCGGCGAACACGCGGGCATTACGGGCGCGAGCCGTACCGACGCGGGCGTACATGCGCTGGGGCAGCGTGCTCACTTCGATACGGCAAGCCGCATCCCGGCGGAACGCTTTCCCTACGCGCTCAACACCTGCCTGCCGCGGGACATCCGCGTGCTGGAAGGTTGCGAGGTGGGCGGAAGCTTTCACGCGCGCTTTGACGCAAAAGGCAAGCAGTACGCCTATCGCATCCATAACGCGCCGCATGCCAGCGCCTTGCAGCGCAACCTGACGGCGCACGTGCCCGTTCCGCTGGATGTACCCGCCATGCGCCGGGCGCTGGGTACGCTTCCCGGTACGCACGATTTTGCCGCCTTTCAGGCCAGCGGCGGCACGGCGAAGACCACCGTGCGCACGTTGCAAACCGCGGAGCTTGCACAGGTTGAGGATGAAATCACTCTTACGGTTCGCGGCGACGCATTTTTGTACAACATGGTGCGCATCATCGCCGGTACGCTGATCGAGGTCGGCAAGGGCAAGCTGGCGGAAGATTGTTTTACACGGGCGCTGCAAACCGGCGACCGGTTGGCGCTGGGGCCTACCGCGCCGGCCTGCGGGCTAACGCTAGCGCGTGTGTATTACGCCGGGGATGCCTGGCCGACGCGGTGAAGCCGGAGGGCGGGGCGCGTGAACGAGCCCGAAAGAAGGATTTTCCCCCTTTGCGCGGCGAATGTTTACCGTTACCCTGAGTGATCATTCCAGGCCGCGCAACACGGCTGTTTTAGCGTGGAAAGCCCAACTTGAAGCATAAAGGGGTTTAGCATGGCAAGCGTAAACGATTTGGCGATTGATCTGGGCACGTCCAATATCCTGATCTACATGAAGGGCAAGGGCATCATCCTGCGCGAGCCTACCGTGGTCGCCATTGACCGCGATACGCGCGATGTGCTCGCCTTTGGCGAGGAAGCCCGCAGGATGATCGGCCGCACCCCCAGCAACATCCTGGCGCTGCGCCCCCTGCGCGAAGGCGTGATATCGGATTACGAGCTGGTCAGCTTCATGCTGGGCGGGTTTGTGCGCAAAGCCGTCGGCAAGCATATGTTCGCCCGCCCGCGCGCGATTCTTTCGCTGCCCACGGGCGTAAACGAGATGGAGAAGCGCTCCATCATTTCCACCATGTTTGACGCGGGTATGCGGCGCACGCAATTATTGGATCGCACCATCGCGGCGGCCATCGGCGCGGGACTGCCCATCGATGAGGCGTACGGCACCATGATCGTGGACATCAGCGCCGGTGTGTGCGACGTGGCGGTGCTGTCGCTTGGCAAGGTGGTCGTCAGCGATTGCAACAAGATCGGCGGAGACAGGCTGGACGATGCGATTATCCGCCACCTGCGGCGCAAGCACAATTTACTGATTGGCGAGCGCACAGCCGAGGAACTGAAAATCAACATCGGCTCGGCTATCCCCCGCACCGAGCAGCTCTATATGGAGGTTACCGGGCGCAACCTGATTACCGGTCTGCCCAAAACCATGCGCATCACCAGCGACGACGTAACCGAAGCCATTGACGAGCCCATGCAGCAGCTGATCGAGAGCATCCACGGCGTGCTGGAGCACACCCCCGCGGAGCTGGCGGCGGATATCTTTGAATATGGCATTTTGCTCACCGGCGGCGGCGCGGAGATGTTCGGCCTGTGCGAAGCCATCGCGGACGCCTTAAAAGTGCCCTGCTCCGTGGCGGAGGAACCGCAGAACAACGTGGTAATGGGCTGCGGCAAGGCCATTGAGAACATGGCAGACTTAGGGAAGTTTTTGGATGATAACAGGAGAAGGCTGCTGGGAAGGTAATTGAGGGGTAAAAGGTTATGTTTATTAAAAAAATTCACCTGATGGATTATAAAAGATTCCATGACTTGACAATTGATCTTGGTGATGACCCCAAAAGGATTATTACACTTGTCGGGCCGAATGGTTGCGGGAAAAGCAGCATATTTGACGCGCTTATTTTCAAAATTTCTGCATTTGCTGGTACAATTGGAAATAATAAAAATCCATTAGATTATACATATCATTCGCTAAATCAGATGCAAGGATATTCGCAAGAAGGTGTGGGCATTTTTTTTCATGAAGGGACATTTTTAGAACTTTTTCAAAAAAGGAGCAAAGAGGGGTCTGTACGAAGTTTGTTAAATTTCCGAAGCCCATTTCGATATAATGGAGCATTAAGGGTAAAAGAGGTTAGGGCAGTTAGTGATATATTAAAAAACGATTATGGTGCATCTTCGGCGTCTGATATTGATCAAAGAAACGAAGAAAATTATCGCCGTGTTTTAGCAAAATACAATAATTATCTTAATGAAAATGATAAGACAACAACGCCATACGCAGCTCGTGAACATATAATTGGAGAATTAAATCGTGCGCTGCGAAATTGTCTAGATCTAGAGATTACTAGTATCGGTAATGTGGAACAAAATAAAGGTTCTCTATATTTTAAGAAAAGCGATTCGGATATTGTTTTTAAATTTGATTTATTATCTTCGGGAGAAAAGGAAGTCGTAGATTTATTACTGGATTTATATATACGAAAAGATACTTATACAGACACCATTTACATAATTGACGAACCGGAATTACACCTCAATACTGCTATCCAACGTACATTGCTTATTGAAATTAATAAAATGGTGCCACAAAATTGTCAAATATGGATTGCAACGCACAGTATTGGTTTTTTACGTGCATTACAGGAAGAATTGAAGGACGACTCACAAATAATAGAGTTCAAAGCTGAGAATAAGTGGGCATCTGAAGCCTTTGAATTAAAGCCAATGATTCCGAGTCGGAAGGCTTGGCAAAGTCTATTCGCTACAGCACTTGATGATTTATCAAAACTGATCAGCCCTAAAATAATCGTTTATTGTGAAGGTAGAGCTGAGCCTGGGGTAAACGGGCAGGAAAAGGGATTAGATGCTCAAGTATACGAACAGATTTTTACAAATGAATTTCCCGATGTCGCGTTTGTCTCAAGTGGGGGTAATACCGAACTGGATCAACGAAGCGGAATTGCATTTGCTATACTATCAAAAGTATTTCCTGAGTTAGAAATCCTGGTTTTAAAAGATAGAGATATGGCTTCCGGGGTTTTTACTACCGAGCAAGACAGGCAAGTAAACATGAATAATAATCCTCCATACTATAGGGTGCTTAAGCGGTTTGAGATTGAGAATTACCTTTATGATCAAGAAGTGTTAGAATCTTATTGCGCACAAAATGATATAATATTTGACAGTACGAAATATAACAAAGTCGTAAATGATGTAATCAATGATAACCTAAAAGATAAAACAGGAGCGATAAAGACATGCTGTGGCATTGTTGGAAGTATAGGTGTAGAAAGCTTTAAAATAAACCTTTCAAAGTGTATTACCCCAACTATGCAAGTATATAGAGAACTCAAGGATGTTATTTTTTCACGGAAGTAATTTCATGGTATCATCATCGGCATCCGCCATCGGCTTCACAACCTGCTCAACTCATCCAGCGACAATTCAAAGCTCGGCACGAATTCTTTCATAAACTCCGCGACCTCCGGCAGATCGGACTGGCGGATGCTTTCCAGCACGCTTGTGCGCGCCTGATCAAACTCGCGGTTACCCAGATTATTTTCCTCAATGCACTTGATGTAGGCGCAAATGCGGTCGGCGGCCTTCACCAACTTCCACGCGTAAGCCTGCTCATCCGGGAGCAGGTAGGGCGCGTAGGCGGCGCGCAGATCGGCGGGCAGCATGGTAAGCAGCTGCTCGCTCGCCATCGCCTCAATGCGCTTGTAGGCGCTCTTGATTTCGGGGTTTTTATATTTGACGGGTGTGGGCAGATCGCCGGTGATCACCTCGCCCGCGTCGTGGTAAAGCGCAAGGGAAAGCACGGTTTCGGGGTTTACGTCGCGGCCGTGGCGCTGCCGGGCGATCACGGCGAGGCCGTGGGCGATCAGCGCGCACTGCATGCTGTGCTCCATGTCGTTTTCGGGCACGGTGTTGCGCATCAGCCCCCAGCGGCGGATAAGCTTTAAGCGGTTGAGATAGGCAAAAAACGGATTCATGGGGGCCTCCTTGCGGATTGTCGTTGCGCGCGGCGCGGAGGAATGGAAGCGGAATACGCGGACGAACGCCGGGTTACGGCGATGGAATATCTAGTGATATCGCGCATGGGCGGGGCGAGCGTTAAGAAAGGGCGGTGAGCCGCATGCGAAAGACGCGGGGCGCGGTTAGCTCTCCTCGTCGGTCGATTGCAATACCAGCGCGGGAATCTCAGCGGCGTCCTGCGCGCGATACATAACCGTCAGCCCGGCAAGTTCCTCCGGGGTGCGAAAGCCCCAGGTGACCAGCATACAATCCATGCCGGCGCCTTTCGCGGTTTGCACGTCCACGTCGCTGTCGCCAACGTACAGGGCGCGTTCGGGTACCCCGCCCAGCGCCTGCAGCGCCAGAAGGGGCATATCCGGCGCGGGTTTGCGCGGCACGCCGTCCTTTCCGCCGACGACCACGGAGACGAGACTGCCGAAATAAGCCTGTGAGAGCGCCTGGACGGCGTCCTCATTTTTGTTGGATACGATGCCAAGCCGCACGCCGGCCTCGCCCAGCGCCGCCAAGGCTTCCAAAACACCCTCGTAGGGGTGCGTGCGCACGTCGCAATGCTCGGTATAGTAACGCTTGAACACGGCAAGCGCATTTTCCATGTCCGGGTCGGCGGCGCCCAGGGGCAATACGCCCTCGATCAGCCTGCGTACCCCGTTGCCTACGGAAAGGCGCACCTCATCCTGCGTGCGGGGCGGATGGCCGAAACGCCGGAGCGTGTGGTTGACCGCGTCGGTCAGATCCTCCAGCGTATTGAGCAAGGTGCCATCCAAATCAAATAAAACGACGTTATACCGGTACATCGGTACACGCGGACCCGCCTTCGCCGGCAAGCCGCTCCTCCTCTCGCTTCATGTCTCGCAGGATGCGCAGGGTTATCGGGATGATCATCATCATCGAACAGGCGTCGGATACGGTCTGCGCGATCTGCACCCCCAGCAGGCCCAGCATGGAGGGCAACAGCAGCACCGCCGGTAAAAAGAACATCCCCTGCCGCGCTACTGCCACCAGCGAGGCTTCGCGCGCCAGCCCCATGGTTTGCAGCATCATGTTGCTCAGAATCAGGAACCCCGAAACGGGCAGCAGAATGCATTGCATGCGCAGAGCCAACGAGCCGATGGCGGTTACGTCCGGATGCCCTTTCAGGAACAGTTCCACAATCTGCGGCGCAAAAATCACGGATAGCACCGACGCGGCTAACAGTACGAAAAAGGAAAGCTTGA
>JAJFVI010000272.1 GCA_021371895.1 Eubacteriales bacterium
TACACTGTGCCCATCCACCCGTACCGTGTGCCAGCCGAAGGCCGTAAACTTTGCGCCGATATCCTTTAAATCCATTACGTCCTTCACAGGGCCGTCCAGCTGCAGCCTGTTGTGATCCACAATCAGGGTCAGGCAGCGCAGCTTATAGTGAGCCGCGAACATGGCGGCTTCCCAGATTTGCCCTTCTTCGATTTCGCCATCGCCGCATATAGCGTACGTGCGGTAATCCTGTTGATGAATCCGCGCGCTCAGTGCCATCCCGACTGCCGCTGAAAGCCCCTGCCCCAGCGAGCCCGTCGACATATCCACGCCGGGGACATGAATCTCCGCGTGCCCCGAGAGCCGACTGTCCATCCTGCGGAAGGTCGCCAGCTCCGCTTCGGGGAAGAAGCCCCGCAGGCTTAACGCGGGGTAGAGTGCCACCGTGCCGTGTCCTTTGGAGAGTACCAGCCGATCCCGCTGCGCCCAATGCGGCTGTTGCGGGTCGATCCTCATGGTATGAAAGTACAACACCGCCAGTATCTCCGCCATGGAAAATGCTCCGCCCAGATGCCCCGAGCGTGATTGGTACACCATTTCTAGTCCCATTAGGCGAATACGATTGGCTATATCTCGCAACCGCAGAAGGGTCTGCTCGTCATATTGCATGCAATTTCCTTTCTGACCGCGCGCCTGTGCCGATATCCGCGCGGCGCCACCCCATGATCAACAGTTGGCAGTAAACAACCCTTCGCTCCGCATCTCCCACAGGGTGCAGACGGCTGCCTGCGAAGTGAGCTTCACCTCGGTTTCACCTGTACAGGCGGGGATCGTCAGGGTGACTACGTCTTGATCGTTGATGAAGACCTCCACCACGGACTTATCCACAAAGAACTCAAAGAACTGATCCTGTAGTTGGGGGTCGACAGTTACGGTGTACTGACCCACAGTGACGGTATTACCGTCAAAGGCAAAGGCGTAACGGGTCACTCCGTCATAGGAGAGCGTCAGCTCGGCGTGTTCGCCCGTAGGGACTGTTAATTCCATATTCAGTGTCGCCCTGGCGACGGTTTGCCCTGCTGTGCCGCCAAGCCTGCTTTTTGCGCCGCGGATGGAGCGGATTTCATCGGGAACGCGCTGCGTCAAACACAGCTCCGAATCCAGCCCGATTTCACGCGGCAGCGAGTTGATGCCGTTCCAGCCGTCGGTGCCGGTAAAACCCTCTACCGCGCCCCACATCAGCCGGCGGCCGCGATCGTCCAACAAAACGTTGGTCGCGTAGAAATTGGTGCTCTGGTCAATCTTGCCTTGCGTTTGCCAGGCGAACTTGCAGGCGTCGAAATCCATATCGCCTATAAAATATTCGGCTGTGCCGTGCCGGGAAAGCAACAGCGCCCATTTCTCGCCAATCCGAACAAGGTTTGGGCACTCTACGCTACGAAGCGCCGGATCGGGATATTCAAAGAGGATACCCCTGTAATCCCAACGGGTAAAACTGGCGTTGCTTGCCTGATAGAGCAGCACGACAGCCTTGCCGCCATCCAATTCATCCTGCTTCCCGCCTAGAACGAGGTATGCTTTCCCCTCATGCCGCAACAGGAAAGGATCCCGCCATTCCCATATTTTCTTGCCTGCGTGCGCCTTCTCCGTAAGAATGGGATTCTCTTCCCCGGCGGTTTCCCACGTGGTCAGGTCGTCATCGCCAAAGCAAATCCATTGCTCTGCTGAATCGGTAGGGTTGCGTATATACCCGATGCTGGTGTAAATCGCAACCGGCACGTTTTCATCATTGATGGCGGTGCAGCCGAACCAAATGTAGTACTCGTCACGGCTGCGATCGGGAAACAGTGCCACTGGAAGGTGTTCCCAATGAACCAAATCCCGGCTGCGAGCGTGTCCCCATACAGTAATTCCGCCCGTCCAGTCCGGGTCGCCAGGATCCCACCGATTGGAGCCGGTTTTATAAACCATGCCGGCGCGGGCGGTCGCGGAATCAGGGTTGAGTGAGTACATCATATGGTAGTAACCCTTGTGGAAAATGATGCCGTTGGGATCATCCATCCATTGCGCGGGCGCGTGAAAATGATATTCAGGGCGAACAGGATCATGATCAGCCGTTTCCCGTGCAACACGCATAATATTGTCTGTGGCAACTTTAATTTCCGCTATAAACCTCTTCATCGTATCCACTCCCTCGTTCATTCCTCATTCCCATGCTTCGACACATTTCAGACTGGAACCCGCGCTAACTCTTCATTCCGGAAATGGCGACGCCTTCCACAAACAGATCCTGTACGCTTAGGAATACGATCACTACGGGCAGCAGGCTTAAAGTAACCGTTGCCATCAGCACTCCCCAGTCTGTGGAGTAGTTGCCTTGCATGGCGTAGATACCTAGCGTCAGCGTCATCTGCTTGTTGCTGCTTAGAAAGATTAACGGCCGCAGAAAATCATTCCAGGTGGCGACAAAGGTAAAAATCGCAAGTGTCGTCATGGTCGGCACGGAAAGAGGCAGAAAAATGGCGGTGTAGATTTTCCAAGGCGAGCAGCCGTCGATTTTTGCCGCCTCGCCTAAAGCTCGCGGAATGCTCATATACGCCTGCCGCATCAGAAACGCGCCAAACGGGGATACCACGCACGGCAGGATGAGCGCCCAGAGGCTGTTGAGCATCCGCATATCGCGCAACAGCACGAATGTCGGCACCAGCAGCACATGAAACGGGATCATGATTGCTAGCAGGTACAGGCGGAAGATGTGCTCCCGTCCGCGAAAGTTAAGATATGAGAAGGCGAATCCTGCCATCGTGGAGGTGATTATCTGCCCAACCAACACCATCACCGTCACAAATACCGTGTTGCCGAACATGCCCAAGAAGTTGAGGCGTTCGTTCACGTTGGCGTAGTTTTCCCAAACTATCGTCTTGCCAAAAAATTTCGGCGGATACACAAACGTATCGGATAAATCCTTTAACGAGGTGGATAGCATCCACAGGAACGGTATTAGCATCGCGATCGCGCCGATGACCAGGATTATAAAGGAAACAGTCAGCCCCAGATTCTTTTTTAGCCTACGCTTGTTAAACGGGCGATGAAGCGTATTCGAATTGACGGTCATAGTATCCCTCGCTTTCCGCAACGGCCACGGCCGTTACTCAATGGAGTATTCTTCCTTGTTGAGGGCGAACTGCGTCATCGTCAGCAGAAAGATGAAAATAGCCAGAACCCAGCCCAGAGCGCAGCCGTAACCCATCTCGTAGTATTGGAACGCGCATTGATAAATGTAATGCACCAGCACCGATGAGCTGCGGCTTGGCCCGCCGCCCGTAATTACCATGACCTGATCGAACACTTGCAACGAGTTGATGATCGACATCACGGTGATGAACAGCGTCGTGGGGCGCAGCAGCGGAAGCGTAATCCTGAACAGGCGTCGCAGCCCCGTACAGCCGTCCAGGTCCGCCGCTTCGTAATATACACGCGGGATTGCCTGCAAACCCGCCAGAAAAAGCATCATGTTATATCCAAGGCTCTTCCAGACGCTCACAATCATGATGGCAACCAGCGCATAAAAAGGACTGGTGAGCCAGTTTGGACCTTGGATGCCGGCGAAGCTGAGGATGTAATTCACAAGGCCGAAATCCCGGTTGTACATCCATTGCCAGATGAGCGACATGGCGACCATGGAAGAAATCGTGGGCAAAAAGTATGTGGCGCGGAAGAATCGTGTCATCGGCATTTTGCGGTTAAGCGCCATGGCCAGCAGCAATGGGAGCGCCAACAGCACCGGCACGGTGACCACGGTAAACAGGATGGTATTGCTGAAAACGGTCAGTGCCGTCGCATCTTTAAATGCATGAATGTAATTATCAAACCCAACAAAATTCATATCGCCCAGCAGACCCCAGTCCGTAAGGCTGATGTAGGCGGAAGAAATTAATGGATAAAGGGTAAAAACAGCTAACCCTACAATGCTGGGAAGCAAGAAAAGTACTGCCCAAAACCAGTCTTTATTGCGGATATTCGTCATAGCTAACTCCTTACGGGATTCAAATTGCCTGTCTGTATCGGCGGCAACGAGCATACGGGGTTTTCACAAACAGACAGGGAGCCTCTTCTCAGCCAGCTGGCTCCACCCGCGCTCACACGATATGTGAGCGCGGGTGGAAATAATCGACCGTAACGACGGGTTATTTAGCGAGGTTTTCGTTAATGCGATTTTGAATGTTCGTAAGTGTCGTATCCAGATCCTGATCAATGTAGAAGTACGCTTCCTTTTCTTCATCGACAGCGTCGAAAATCTGCTTGGTGTTCCAGATTTTGTCGAACCACTTTCCGCTGGAGGTCTTAAACATATCCATCATGTTTTCCCAGCCTTCGGGGTAGACAGTGCGGTCGAACCACAGCGGCAGCTTATCTTCGCTGTACATGGACAGACGGCTGGGCATCCACAGTCCGGTTTTATAAATGGGGGTGCCGAAGTCCTCGGAACTCATGTAGGTCAGGAGCTTCAGCGCGGCGTCGAGGTTCTTGGTGCCGCTCCAGATAGCTTTCATATCAGCCGAGGCAATGAAATCATTGTTGCCTTCCTGCAGCACCGGGAACAACCCTGCGCCGTAGTTAATGCCGGACCGGGAGATTTCCTGCAGTGCATAGGAGCCGATGGCAATGCTGGCCACCTTGCCGGAGAGGAACATCTGTGTCGGAGAGTTGCCGGTTTCCATACCGGCGGCCGTGGGATCAGGAGCAACGCCGTACTCGGTGCGCAGCGCCTTAATCATTTCAAAAACCTGCTTGCTGGCTTCGCTGGTCACACCTACTGCCTGGGTGAAATCGTCATTAAACCACTTTGCGTTGTTGAGGCGGAGCATGTATTCCATCACGTACAAGCTGCTGGTTTCTTCCCAGTTGCAGGTGCCGTACTGGGTGGTCTTGCCATTTTCAACGATGGTCAGCTTCTTCATGTTTTCAACGAACTCGTCCCATGTCCAGCGGTCTTCCACGGTGGTGGGGATGGGCTCAACACCCGCGGCCTGGAACAGATCCTTATTGTAGAAAATCACGGGACCCACGCAGCAGATATCCATGCCATAAATATGATTTTGGCCGTCTGCACCTGCGATGGAGACCTTTTCTATGGAGGAATTGATCAGGTCATTCATGTCCACGTAATCGCCGATTACGTCGGTGAGGTCATAAAGCAGGCCGTTGTTTGCAAAATCGCGCGTGTAAGCGGCATCCAGATAGAAAACGTCGGGAGCGCTGTCGGAGGCCATCGCCGTTTTCAGTTTAGTGTGGTACTCCGAGTTTGGCACCGTCATGTAATCCACATGAATGTTGGGGTTTGCGGCCTCAAAAGCCGTAATCCCGTTTTGGATAGATTGTGCTTCCAGAGCGCTTGCCTCCCAGCCCCAGAATGTCAGATTGATTTGTTCTTCGGCAGCGGCAAAGGAGAAGCACCCCAAGGCGATCACCAATGCCAGAGAGATCGATAGAATTCGTGCCGTTACCCGTTTCATGTTTTTTCCTCCTTCATCAATTTGGATTGGTCGGATATTTCTTTGAAGTGGTATCGAATGTGTCCTCCAACACATACCCATTCCAACCACATTCAAGGCAATTTGGGCATCAATCAACATACTGGCTCTCGATTGATGTGATGCGATCCATCAGCAGGTTTGTTTTAAGCAGGTTCTCAATCACCAAATAGTAGCCGCCTAGAACCGTGGAATCCATATTGATCACCGAATGCAGGATTTTCAAGGATTCCAACATTTCTGGGTAGACCATTTCCCGTAGGCTGTCATTCACCTTTTGCAGGAAACGTTCATTATTGGGATAGGCATCGCTCAGGATAATACGGTTGGGGTTAAGCACAAACACCATATTGACCAGACCATACCCCAGCATCCAGGCAAGTTTATCCAACGCCGTGATTGCCAATGCGTCGCCGGCTTCCGCAGCAGTGACGATATCTTCAAACGAGCTGTTTTCGTTCAACGGGCTCGAGGGAAACTCATAAAGGCGTTCCAGCACGTAGTTTTTTGTAACACCCGTAGAGGCATAGCTTTCAAACGTTCCACGGTTGCCACCTTCGCGTTTGCTACCCGTGAAATTGATACCCATATGTCCGATCTCGCCCGCTACACCTACAGCGCCGCTGAATATGCGTCCTTTGATAATCATGCCCGAACCGATACCAATACCTATGGACTGAATGGCGATCAGGCAATCCTCCTTGGCTTGGTTTTCGGGTTCAAGGCTTTCCCATTCTGCAAAAGCCGAAAGCTTCGCGTCGTGCTCGGTAACAACCAGGAAGGGATAACGCTGTTCCAGCGCGCACTGCAAGTCAATCTTTCCCAGTTGTTCAAACCCTGTTACAATTGCCACATTGCGATTGTTGCGAATATAAGGGCCGGGCAAACCGACGCACATACCCAGAACGTTCCGTTCTCCAAACTGTTCTGTTAATTGATCCAGCTCATGGTAGACCGCGCTTACGATATCCTCAATCCTGCTATCCTTGTCGATGACAGTATGACGATGCGCGAGCACTTTCCCGGCAAGCGAGAAAGCCTGCGCATCAAAAAATTCGCGCGTTATGCGCGCCGACAGAACCACCGCATGCGGCACATCAACATACAGCAACCCGGCTTTACGCCCGACCGCACCGCGCGGGCTGTCTTCCTCGCGAACGACGCCGGCCTCCAAGAACTGATTGATGATGTTGGTAATGGTTGCGCGTTGCAAATTGGTTCGTTTAGCTAACTCCACACGAGAGATTCCTTTGCTTTCCATCAGGATACCCAGTATCAAATTCCGGTTGGCTCTTTGCATGCTTTCGTTATTTAAACCTAGTTTCATATGGCATCTCCGTTCATGCGTTATATTTAACATATTAACGCAATTAACAATCAGGTATGATTCGTTGTGTGAATAATATCAAAAATCGCCAAATAAGTCAATACTTTTTGAAATATTCTGTAAAATTGTTATTTGTATGAACATAAGTGATTTCAATATACAAATTTAGTTTATTACGTTAACATTTCGAGGGTTTTCACGATGGCTTAACGAGGCGCATAATTCAGCTTTCCAAAGCCGCAGCAGTTCCTGTTCCTCAGTGGACCGATTATCCTACTCGTGACTGGACCCGGTCACGTTAATCCGCCTCATTCATCTATCGAACATCAAGGCGGTAAAATTGTATCCCCAAATGATTTCGCTTCGAGGGTTTCCCGTGGTTGAATAGCTCCAACAGCTGTTTCTTTTGCTCCTCGTTAAAGGTTTGCTTCGCCCTTCTCTGAGTCATGGTATTCTCCTCCTTGCCTTTCCATTATTCTACCATGACCTTATTTTTTTGCCCGATTTAGTGTAGCCAATCCAAGTAAGACAATTCACCGCATAGAAATAAACGAAAAGGCACTTAAGAAGACTCTTGGGCCTGCCGTCGTATACTCTGTTCTAAAAGCATATCAGCAACACCTTTGTACCCAGGGAAAAGCCTTGCTGCTGTATATCCTTGTTCGGAAATATTGTTTGCAATTTTA
>JAJFVI010000283.1 GCA_021371895.1 Eubacteriales bacterium
CGCCAACCCCCAGTACACCGATCCGGCACAGGCTGCCGAATTTGTAGAGAAAACGGGCATTTCCAGCTTTGCGGTGGCCATCGGCACGGCGCACGGCGTTTATCAGGGCGTGCCCCAATTGCATATCGACCTGCTGGATCAGATTCGCACGGTCGTCTCCATCCCGCTGGTACTGCACGGAACCAGCGGCGTGCCGCACCAGCAGGTGCGCGCCTGCATCGTGCGCGGCATTTGCAAAGTCAACTATGCCACGGAACTTCGCATCGCTTTTTCCGACGGTATTCGTAAAGCCATCGCCGAAAACCCGGAGAACTTTGACCCGAAAAAATATCTGTCGGTCGGCCGCGACGCTGTCAAGGCCTGCGTGCTGGAGCTGATCCGCCTGTGCGGTTCCGACGGAAAGGCCTGATATGGGCGCGTATCTATTGGGGATCGACGTAGGCACCTCCGCCTGCAAAGTGGCGTTTTTTGATGCTTCCGGCGGCGTCGTGGCGCAGGGGTTGGGGGAATATCCCGTAGTTTACCCCCGCGACGGCTGGGCTGAACAAAACCCGGAGGACTGGTGGACAGGCGTTTGCCGTACCCTCCGCGGCGTGCTCAACCAAAGCGGCGTCAACCCGGGGGAGATCGTGGGCGTCGGCGTGGACGGGCAAAGCTGGTCCGCCATCGCCGTAGACGCAGGCGGCGCAGTTTTGGCGAACACACCCATCTGGACGGATACCCGGGCCCGCGCGGAGTGCGAGGCAATCAAACGCATGGTGCCGGAGGAAGAGCTGTTCGCCCTGTGCGGCAATCCCCTGCAGCCCAGCTACACGTTGCCGAAAATCCTCTGGGTTCAAAACAACCTTCCGGACGTGTACCGAAGGGCCGCGCACATACTGCAAAGCAACAGCCTGATCGTCTACCGCCTGACCGGCGCGGTAACGCAGGATCTTTCGCAGGGCTATGGGTTAAACTGTTTTGATATGCACAGCGGCGCATGGGATTACGGCATGACAAAACGCCTGGGCATCCGCGCGGAGTTGCTGGCGCCGCTGTACCCCTGCCATGAGGTAGTGGGGCGCGTAACAAAAGCGGCCGCCGTGCTTACCGGACTTAAAGAGGGTACGCCGGTTGTTGCCGGAGGGCTGGATGCCGCGTGCAGTACCCTGGGCGCCGGTGTGATTGAACCGGGGCAGACGCAGGAACAAGGGGGGCAGGCCGGAGGTATGAGCCTGTGTATCGACCAATATGTCGCAGATCCGCGGCTGATACTTGGCATGCACGTGGTTCCGGGGCGCTGGCTGCTGCAGGGCGGCACCACGGGCGGCGGCGGTGCGCTGAAATGGCTGCGGGAAACCGTATGCCCGGAATTAAGCTTTAACCAGATGAGTGATCTGGCGGATTCTGTGCCTCCCGGCAGCGACGGCGTGCTGTTTCTGCCTTACATGGCGGGGGAGCGCAGCCCCCTATGGAACCCCAATGCCAGCGGCGTGTTCTTCGGTTTGAACTACGCCAAAACGCGCGCGCACCTGATTCGCGCGGTGATGGAGGGCGTCGCGTTTGCGCTGCGGCATAATCTGGAAGTGGCGGAGGCGGCCGGAGCTATGGCCGGAACTCTGCGCGCGGTGGGCGGCAGCGCCAACAGCCGCGTGTGGACGCAGATCAAGGCGGACGTTACGGGGCGGAAGATCGAAGTGCCCGCGAGCGACACCGCCACCACCCTGGGCGCAGCAATCCTGGCCGGCGTGGGCACCGGCGTATACGATAGCTTCCGGACCGCCTGCCAGCGCACCGTGACCATTATGCGGGCGCATACACCCGACGCGGGACACATAGCGGTCTACGACCGGCGTTATCAGGCTTACCTGGAACTTTACGAGCGGCTTTCGCCCATGATGGCGCAGGCAAGCGAGGAAAGGAAGAGTACACCATGAAAGCGGCGGTGCTTTACGGCAACGGGGATATCCGATATGGCGACTGGGAAACGCCCGCATGCCGACCGGGAACGGTGAAGGTACATGTGCGGGCTGCGGGCATTTGCGGTAGCGACGTGCCGCGCGTGCTGCACAACGGTGCGCATTTTTACCCCGTAGTACTGGGGCACGAGTTCAGCGGGGACGTTGTGGAGGTCGGAACGGGCGTAACCAACGTAAAGCCCGGCGATACCGTAAGCGGCGCGCCGCTGGTGCCTTGTATGCAATGTGACGATTGTCAGCGCGGCAACTTTGCCCTGTGCCGGCAGTACAGCTTTATCGGCAGCCGGGAACAGGGCAGCTTTGCCGAGTACGTCGTTATGCCCGCGCAAAACGCCGTAAGGTACGCTGCTTCCATCCCCTACGAGCAGGCGGCGATGTTTGAGCCTTCCACTGTGGCGATCCACGGAGTGCTTCAGGGGGATTACCGCGGCGGCGGAACGGTCGCCGTGCTGGGCTGCGGCACCATCGGCATCTTCACTGCCCAGTGGGCGAGGATTTTCGGCGCGAAAAAGCTCGTGGTGTTCGATATCGACGAGGGTCGTCTCGCCTTGGCCCGGCGTATGGGCGCGGATGAAACGGTGAACACGCTGGAGCCGGACTTTATGAAAAAGGCGATGGCGCTCACCGGGGGCGGCGGGTTTGACCATGTGTTTGAAACAGCGGGCAACCCCGTAACCATGCGCATGGCCTTTGCACTGGCGGCCAACAAAGCGCGCGTATGCTTTATCGGAACGCCGCACAACGATCTGACCTTTACCCCCAGCCAGTGGGAAAACATGAACCGCAAGGAGTTCTATTTAACCGGCTGCTGGATGTGCTATTACGCGCCTTTTCCGGGCCGGGAATGGGAACTGACGGCGCACTATTTCGCCATGGGCGAGCTGAAGTTCGATCCGGCGTTCATTTTCCGCACGTTCCCGATGAGCCGGGTGGCCGAGGCCTTCGCGCTGTATAAAGACCCCGCGCAGGTGCACGGCAAGATCATGCTGGTTAACGAGTGAGGAAAACGGGTTCGCGGTGGGCATGGTACACGGGCTGGACACGGCGCGGCAACGGTGTCTTGCAATCGCATATCGGCGGTCAATACGCTTTCCATAAGCACGGGCGGCTGTGACCCCGACGATCTGGAGGCGCTCACTCCGAGCGTGGAAATCCAGCGTTTAACATAACAATCAATGGACGACTACGGAAAGAAGGTTATCCGATGGCGGAATGGATCAACCCAAACCTTGTGCCGAAGCGAACGCTGTATACCGGCGAAGAAATTCCCTGTCTCGGCATGGGCACCTTCGGCAGCGACCGCTACACGCCCGGGCAGATATCCGGAGCCGTCGCCGGCGCCCTGCGCTGCGGCTACCGGATGTTCGACTGCGCGGCGGTATATGGAAACGAAGATCAGATCGGCGCTGTGTTTGCGCAGGCATTCGCCCAGGGTGTGGTGAAGCGCGAGGAGCTATTTATCACCTCCAAGGTGTGGAACGATATGCACGGCCGGGGGGACGTGCTGCTGTCCTGTGCCAGAACCCTGCGGGATTTGCGACTGGATTACGTCGACGCGTTTTTCGTGCATTGGCCTTTCCCCAATTATCATGCGCCGGGCTGCGATGGAGACAGCCGCAACCCCGACAGCAAGCCCTTCTCCGCGGAGGAGTTCATGGCGACGTGGCGGCAGATGGAACGACTGCACGATATGGGCCTTGTGCGTCACATCGGCATGAGCAGCATGACCATCCCCAAGCTGGAGGCTGTGCTGCCGCTTTGCCGCATCAAGCCGACGGTGATCGAGATGGAACTGCATCCCTGCTTCCAGCAGCCCGAACTGTATGATTATATGGTCGCTCACGGCATACAGCCCATCGGGTTCTGCCCCATCGGCAGCCCTGCCCGGCCCGACCGGGATACCATGCCCGACGACATCGCGGATACACAGGTGCCGGAAGTGGTTGCGGTTGCAAGGGCTCACGGCGTGCATCCGGCGGTGATCTGCCTGAAATGGGCGGTGCAGCGCGGCCAGATCCCCATCCCCTTCTCCGTACACGAAAACGAGTACGTGTCCAACCTGCAATGCACGACCACAGACCCGCTGGCCGAGGATGAAATGGTGACGCTTACAACCGCAGATCGCAATTGCCGGTTGATCAAGGGGCAGGTTTTCCTGTGGGCCGGGGCGGCCGACTGGCACGATTTGTGGGATGAAGAGGGCACCATTACGAAGTAGAGAAGAAGTACGATGCTTAAAAACATACCGGCAATCATGCCGCCGGAACTGATGAAGATCATGCTGGAAATGGGTCACGGCGACGAACTGCTCCTCTGCGATGGGAACTACTCCAAGTTTGGCTGCCCTGAGCGCTGCGTGCGGATGGACGGTCACGGCGTATGCGAGATTTTGGAGATGATTTTGCAGTTTTTCCCGCTGGACAGGTATACGGAACATCCCGCTATGCTGATGGCCGTGCTGCCGGATGATCCATACAAGCCCGAAATCTGGGAACGGTATCGTGAAATCGGCAAACGGTACGAAACGGACGGCATTCGGGAAGAAGCGCTGGAAAAGCTGGCGTTCTATCAAAAAGGAAACCGTTGTTACGCCTGCGTCGCCACCGGTGAAAAGGCGCTGTACGCCAACGTTATTCTTAAAAAGGGCGTTGTCCAGTAATTTCTGACGCGTTGCATACCTCCCATGCATTGCGCCGCCTGATGTTGCCGCCTCTTCAACGAACGGAGAGGCGGCAATTTTATCGCTGTATCCGTAAAAAAACCTCCGACCCGGAATTATCTTTCCGGGCCAGAGGCCATGTTTGCGTTGAAATACAGGATCGTTGAAAGCATTGCCCTCGCGGGGGCTATTCGCCGGGTAAAACGGCGTCGCCGTCGTCAATGCGGGAATACAGCGACAGCAGGAACGCGGTATCCGCGATGCCGTCTGGCGTCAGGCTGTTTTCCTGCTCGTAGAGCTCCACGGCCTGCCGGGTCGCCTCGTCGAAAGTGGCGGTAGGTGAACCCTCCATGTAGTTGATCTGGATCAGCCATTGCTGCAGCAGCATTACGCTGTCGCCTGTGGCACCCAGACTTAGCTCGCTCATGGGCGCCAATAGCGGCGAGGCAAGCTGGTCATACCCGGTCTTCGCCAGCCAATACCCTGTGTAGAGCGCCTGTTTGTAATCATTGATCGCCAGTTTGCGGAAAACCGCATTGCCGGTATCCTGATACGCAAAAGCATAGCACGACGCGCGAATCTCCAGCTCGTAGGGGTTAAAGCCGTAGCTGTCAAAGCCCTTGGTCAGGGTATCCGCCATCAGCCGCGCCGCTCTGCGGGCATTGTTCAGATCGCTTTGTGAAAGCTCCGCGTTGCTGTAAACGCTTTCCGGAAGATAGGCTTGCCGAATCTCAACCAGATAGCCGTACGTCGTTTTTCCGCCAAGATCCGCAGGAATCGCATCCGGCACGGGAGAATCGGGCGTACCGGGATTAAGCGTTGTTTGCGCAATCAGGTTTTCCGCCACGATTCCCTCCATGCTTGGCACCGTTCTTTGCGTATCGTACAGGTTTTGCAGCACCTGCGCCGCTATAGCCTGCGCCAACTGCGCCGGATCGGCGTCAAAGCCCGCGCCGTGCCATACGGCGTAGGGAACACGCACCTGCAAAACAAGCTGATCTTTCCACGCAAGCACGGTGGTATAAAGCGCCGAATTGTTATCCATGTTCCGTAAGCCCAGGCAAACCGCCTCGTCCCCAACGCCGGCCACATCGGTGGTGTTGCGCAGGAACGCATGGCTTTTCAGCAGCTCGTACCGGGTTTGCCCGCCCTGCGGATCAGCAAGGACGAAGATCGTGCATGCCGCGGGGTCCTGCGCCGAACGAAGGGTATAACCCACCCCTTGGCGGCTGCCGTCGCCGGTCGGGTAGGCGCTTTGGACGTAGATCAAGTCGCCCTCGGCAACGCCCAGCAGAGCACCTATCTCTTTGAGGGTAAGCATTTGCGGCATCTGCCAGGTAAGCGGCGCGGCGGCAATCTCCAACGCCACCAGCTTGTCGTAGTCCGCCTGGGCGTACGAGCCACCCAGTTCCACTGTTTTCTGGTAATCCGCAAGCCCTGCCGCTTTCATTGCGGCGTCGCCCTGATCCCGATATTGCAGGTCGTAGGCATAGGCGCGCAGATAGAGCATATACTGGTCGGGCTGCCCCGCTTCCTCCATTTTCCGGGTGGTGGCATCCACTATCAGCTTTGCGGCGGCACGCGCGTTTTCCCGATCCAGGTCGGTGTATTGAACAGCGTCCTGAAAGACCCTGGAGGGTATGTACTGCGACTTTAAATCCATCAGATAGCCGTATAGGGTTTTTCCGCCCAGATCGGCAGGCAGCTCGCTCGGCACCGTCGCTTCCGCGAGCGCCAGCGCAGGCATCATCAAGACGAAGCAGAGGATAAGGGATATTAACAGGCTGACGGTTCTTTTCATGATGATTCTCCTTTTTCGTCAGATTGGTGGTCGGCCGGAAGAGGCAATTGAAAACCGGCGCGTCCATTGTTCGCCCAGGCGGATGAGATGATCCAGTTCCTTGGGCTGATCCATACGGGTGCCGGGAATGAGCAGCGAAACCGAATCCGTACCCGCGCGGCCGTGAAGTGTCCACTCCGGGGGCCAGCATTGAAGCCACGCGGAAAGAAATGCGACTGTATCACCAAGCGCGGGCGTTTTCCGCGCAACCAGCAGGAAGCGGTTTGCAAGCGCGGTATCCAGCGCAACGGCGCGTATCCCTTCCGTTTCGCCGATACCCCACGCGGAAAACAGGGGAAATGTCCCCGCAAGGCGGGTATCCGCGCCGGCCAGCACCGTGCCGAACCAGAAAAGTGCGTCGCCCGGCTTTTCTGGAAGGCTTTCCCACCGGGTAGAGACAACCGTATCCACCGATCCGCTTTGGCTGGAGGTTTCCGAGGAGTCCACGCCTGTCGTAAGGCGCCATCCATTTGCATGGATTACGAAAGCATGCTGCAGGGGCTGATTGATCTCCTCGCATTGCCAGCCATGCTCTGCGCAATAGCCGGACATACGCAAACACGCCTCCTTTTGGCGGCGGAAGGTAAATAAAAGCAGAAAAGCCGCGACAACGCCCGTGCTGAGCACGACAATCAGGCAGGGAAGAAGATCATCCATAGAAACATGATCATCCCTTCTTTGACGGAAAGGAGGTGTGGGTGCAATGTCGGTGCGGATGCTTGTACAATCCTGCCGATCTTATGCTATTTCGTTTCGAAATCAACGAGGGCAAGCTGCGCGAACCGTTTGGTTCGACTTCTGTCATTGATTATAACACAGGGAATGATTGGCAGACAATAGTAAAAGCGTGCCGGGAGCAAAATTGGCAGTATTTGCGCGTAACCGCAGCCGAAAGGTGTCGTGACCCGGCTGGAAAACAGTGCTGCGCGCAAGGGAAACGCAAATAACGGGCCCCGCAGGCGTTCGCCTGTGGGGCCCGTTATAAGCTGGGGCGTGCCGGCCCGTCGGAAGAGAGTGTGTGTCAGCGCGCCAGGATTTCGCTGTCCTTGGGGACATAATCGGTCATGGTACCGTCGCAATAGCTGGCGTAGGCGCTCATGTCGAAGTAGCCTGTGCCCGTCAGGCCGAAGAGGATGATTTTCTCTTCGCCGGTTTCGCGGCAGCGGATGGCCTCGTCCATGGCGCAGCGAATAGCATGGGCGCTTTCCGGCGCGGGCAGGATGGTTTCCAGCCGCGCGAACTGCACCGCCGCATCAAAGACGTTGGTTTGTTCGTAGCTGACCGCTTCCATGTAGCCGTCGTGATAGAGTTTGGAAATAATGGGACTCATGCCGTGGTAGCGCAGCCCGCCCGCATGGTTGGGCGAAGGGATGAACTCCGCGCCCAGCGTGTACATCTTGGCCATGGGGGTGATTTTGCCGGTATCGCAGAAATCGTACTCATAGCGGCCGCGGGTGAGGCTGGGGCAAGAGGCGGGCTCCACGGCTATGTAGCGCGTGCCCTTCCGTTTGCCTTCCAGAGTATCCCGCATAAAGGGGGCCATGAGCCCGCCCAGGTTACTGCCGCCGCCCGCACAGCCGATGACGATATCCGGGTATTCGTTAAACTCCAGCAGCGCCTCGTAGCTTTCCAGTCCGATGATGGATTGGTGCAGGAGCACCTGGTTGAGCACCGAGCCCAGCACATAGCGGCAATCGGGAGTGGTAACCGCCTTCTCCACCGCTTCGGAGATTGCGCAGCCGAGGCTCCCGGTGGTATGGGGATCGCGGGCGAGGATGGCGCGCCCGGCCTGCGTGGTATCGCTGGGGCTGGGGTATACCGTGGCGCCGAAGGTGCGCATGACGTCCTTACGGTAGGGTTTCTGGTCGTAAGAGCCCCGTACCATGTACACCGTCAAATCCAACCCGAAGGCCGCGCAGGCTTCGGCCACCGCCGTGCCCCATTGCCCCGCGCCGGTTTCGGTGGTCAGGGACTTAAGCCCCTGATCCTTGGCGTAGAAAACCTGTGCCAGCGCGGAGTTGAGCTTGTGACTGCCGGAGGTGTTGTTGCCTTCGAACTTGTAGTAGATGTGCGCAGGAGTCTTGAGCGCCGCCTCCATGCGGTAGGCGCGTACGAGGGGGGAGGGGCGGTAGATGCGGTACATATCCAGAATGGGCTGGGGGATATCAAATTCGGGGGTGTCGTTGTCCAGTTCCTGCGCGATCAGCTTATCGCAGAATACGGGGCGCAGGTCGTCGGGCGTTACGGGCTTGCCCGTACCGGGGTTAATGAGGGGATCGGGCTTTTCCGGCATGGCGGCGCGAAGGTTGTACCATGTTTTGGGCATCTTCTCCTCAGGCAGGTAGTACCGATAGGGGATGTGTTTCATGGTTGGTTCCTCCTTTATTTTATTGCGCCGGTTGCAAGCAACAAAAAAAGCCTGTCCCAAATTTTATGGGACAGACTTGATCGTCTGCGGTGCCACCCGTAATGCCGAAAAATTCGGCCGCTCACTTTCGCATACCAGCATATGCGCTTCACTGATAACGGGTAAAGCCCCCGTCGGTCGCTAGCGGTTCAGCCGTGAGGCTCGTTTACCGATCGCTCCGCCCTCAGCGGTCCATTCAACACGCACCCGATTACCGCACTTCCACCATCGGCGGCTCTCTAAAAATCGGGCGACGCGCTTACTCATCCGCGTCACTGGTTTATGGAATGAGAATAAACGAATCGGAAGCATTTGTCAATACCCGTTGCATTTTTTTCTTTTTGCTGCGGCGGAGGGCAGAAACGCAAGCGGGATAATGAAAAAATACCCCGGAACGTATCCGGGGCGCAGAGTCGTTAATTTCGGGAATGGGTCAGAAACCGGTGCTATCGGTGGGGTTGTTGAGTACGCCCAGCACCACCAGCAATTGCAGCAGCCCCGCGACCAGCGCGTTGACGGCGGTGCTGACGCCGTTATCGAAAACCCCCAGCAGCACCATTAGGGATAACACCTGTGCCGCCAGAGATGTCCATACCACCGGGGATTTCAGGCGATTTTGATCCATCCGTGCTTCCTCCTAACATTCGTACGGCTGTATGCCGTTCATCCGGTGATCGATGGCCTTTAACTGCTCGCCGAGCACGTCCAGCCGTGTTTCGGCGCAATACATACGCTCGATCACCGCGTTGTGCTTATCCACCTTTTTTTCCAACTGTTCCAATCGGTAGTTGACCAGCCGATTGGAGATCAGTATGCCGCCCAACGTTCCCGCCAGCGTCCCCAGCAGCGATAATAGAGCCACCAGCACGCCGTCGCTCATCAGGCCTGCGCCTCCTCTGCCGCCGCCTGCCGTACCTTGGCCAACATGCCCCAGGTCTTTTGGCCGACCACACCGTCCGTCGTAAGGCTGTTGGTTTGTTGAAAAGCGCGCACCGCCGCGTCGGTCGCCGGGCCGAAATCCCCGTCCGTGCCACAGACGCCCAGGTCATACCCCAAGTCCGTCAGCCACGTCTGCATGCGGCGTACGGCTCCACCTTTGCAGCCTTTCTTTACGGTAAAGAAGGAAGATGTGTCAATTTCCACAGCGGACATGGAATCTTCCGCATTGCCCGCACTATCATCGGATGCCGCGGCAAGCGCCGTCTGCTGGGTTTCGGAAAGGCCGTAATCCACCCATGAGGCCAGCCCTACGCGGTTCCAGCCGCCGTTGGGAATGGTTTTACCGGTAAACGCGCTTTGAGCGACCATCCCGCGGGAACTGCTGGCGTGGAT
>JAJFVI010000285.1 GCA_021371895.1 Eubacteriales bacterium
GTTCTGATGTCCTGCGTGACCGGCGGATCGTCCCAAAGCTATATCTGTTCCGATTATGCTTATGAGCAGGCGTATTATGAGCCGGCTGGTTCCCTGTTCGGCAGGGGCACGGCCGAGGAGCTTGCCGAAAACCTAATACGCGAAATTGTCCGATAAGGATGAATAAACCATGAGAAACAAAGGAATCCTCTGCGCGCTGGGCGCGGGAGTTTGCTGGGGCGCAAGCCTCGGTGCGTTTGCACGCAGCATGACAGCGTTCGGATTTTCCGCCATGCAGATTGCGGCGGTGCGCACGACGATCAGCGCGGTTTTCTTTCTCCTTTTTGCATTGCTGAAGGACCGCTCGGCATTTCGCGTACACCCGCGCGATTTCTGGATTTTCCTGTGCTCCGGCCTTGTCAGCGTAACGGCGTTTTGCTGGTGCTATTTTACGGCCACGAAATATTGCTCACTGGCGGTTGCCGGAATTCTGCAGTACACGGCGCCCGTATGGGTCATTGTTTTGTCTGCGCTTGTGTTTCGGGAGCGCGTTACCAAGCGAAAGCTCATCGCGATGCTTCTGGCGGTTGCAGGCTGCGTGCTTGTGAGCGGAATCATCGGCGGCGCAGGCCGCGTTTCCGCGTATGGTTTGATCACGGGGCTTCTGGCGGGCGTGACCTTTGGCACATACACGATCTTCACGAGATTTGCCGTTGCCAGGTACCGAACGATGACGATCAATCTGTATTCGTTTTTCGTCGCATCCATATCCTCGCTGCTTTTGGGTGGCCCGGCTGAAACCGTCGGAAAACTGTGCATGCCCGGCGTGCTGCCCGTCGCCGTAATAGGCGGGCTGCTTTGCGCGGCGGCGCCTTACTATCTTTATACGCGTGCGATGGATTACCTGGATAACGGAATGGTCAGCATTCTCGCCACGGTGGAGCCGGTGATTGCGGTGCTGGTATCCGTGCTGTATTATCACGAACCGATCGGCGCTTCGACCGTGGCAGGCATCGCGCTGATTCTCGCGGCGGTTGTTTTGCTCGCCATACATGGCGGTAATACAGAAAAAAGTTCGGGAGAACGAAACGCAAGCGAACACGGCGTGAAAACGGAATAAACGCGCTGCGCAAGAGGCGTCAGGGGAAGCGTATGGGAAAGATCTCAAGCAGACAGCGAAATTTTGCATTTTATGCGGCAAAAGAAGGGGCGTATACCACGGCGATGCTGTTTATAAACGGCACGCTCGTTCAACTTTTCCTCGCGCATAAAGGCGTTGCACCGGAGCGGATCGGCCTTTTTAACACCATCCTCTATATCGTCAATATCAGCACGACGATACTGATGTCAAACCTTGCGGAGAGAAAACCGAACGCCCTGCACCGCTGCACCCGGCTTCTTCTGGTTCAGGCGGTGCTGTATCTTGGCTTTTTTGCAGCGTTTCTGCCCGTACGTTCGGGCAGCGGCCTGCTTTTTTTTATTGTTCTTACGGCGGCTTCGATTCAGATGGCGCTGTATGCCTGCAAATATATCTATGAATACAAGCTTTTGTACCAGATTATCGACATTAACGAATATGGCGCGCTGGCGTCGTATACGGGCGTCGTAATCGGTCTGATGGGCGCGGTCTTAGGCTGGATTTGCGCGCGCGTAATCGAGAGGGGAAACGGGGATTACCCGTATGTATTCGGTATGGCTCTGACGGAAGCGATGCTGCTGATAACCTATTTCAGCAGCAAAAATCTGCTCATCGTCAACCATTCGTTCGATCAATCGCGTGCCGAAAAAACGGACTTACGGAAAACGCTTCAACTGCTGCGCTCTCCGATATTTCGTAAATTCATCGTCCCAAACATCCTGCGCGGCTTTACCATAGGCGTAACCAACTCGATTGCGCTCATTGCGCTCGGCATGGGGTATGCGGAGGGGGTTACGGCCCGGCTTGCGGTCATGAGCGCGCTCGGTTATATCGGCGGAAGTTTCCTTTATCACCTGTTCGAACGGATGCTCAAGCCGGTTGCGATTGGTACGATAGGCAGTGTGCTTCTTATCGCAATGGCGTTCATGCCGCGCTCCAACAGCACGGCAATGCTCGTCCTGTTCCTGCTGGCCTTTGTCGGCAGGGTACTCGTGGATTACGCGGTCCCGGTTATGGTGTTTCAAATGATCGATCCGGAGATTTCAGGCGCTTACAATGCGTGGCGAAACGTGTTGTTTTCGTTCACAGCGGCAGGAGTTTCGTATGCGATCGGAGCGCTTGTCGGTCGCGTCCACCCACTCTGGCTGCTCATACCGGGCGTAGCCGCCTACGGAATCAGCATGGCTTGCTATGGGGTTTTGTACAAAAAGTTCGCGAAAGCTCCAACGGGGTGAATGCATCAGAAATCCTGCGCGGTTAACGGGCTTGCGTTTTGTTACGCGGAATACGATTGCATCACTACGGATAAGTCATGATGGGCGATCTTTGATCGTGGGATGCAATACTTGAATACAGGAATTTCGAAACACGCTCTAGTGCAAGGCGAATATTTTCATTCGCGAAGAAGAATCCGAAACCTTACCATTTGGTAAGGTTTCGGACAGTCTGTCAAAAAAGTCCCTATTTTAGGGACTTTTTTGGTATAATATAAGCATGTTAACAGAGAAGAAAACAATTGAGAGAGACACGTTGGAGATCATGTGCACGGAGATGCTGGTGCCGAAGAATCATCTGCTCCGAAA
>JAJFVI010000294.1 GCA_021371895.1 Eubacteriales bacterium
TGAATATGAACGTCATGCCATCCGCGAATACGTTCAATGTTCATGGATATACCGTTAACGGTGTCAATAACACCAGGCAAACCGATACCGACGCCATCGATATCGGATTTTGCAACAGGGGTTTCGTCAATGAAACGGTTGAACTCCGTATAGAGGTTTTCCAGCAACGCCGCTTTTTCAATATCCCGCGGATAGGAAAGAGTTCGGGAAGAACGGATTTCGCTGTTCATATTGGCAATAACCATCCGTACCTGCGGGAACTCAAAATCGATGCCCATCGCGAAATGATGATTGCCGTCCAACCCCCATAATCCAGCTGCACGTCCGCCGCTGGATTCGGAATAACCGACCCGGATAATCATGTTCTCGTCCGTCAGAGCACGAATCCCGTCCAGCACCGTTGGACGGCTCAAATTCGTTCGCTTAACGATCTCCTCCGTGGAAACGGGAGCGCACTTGGTAATACACTGAAGAATCAGGTACTTATTCGCTTCCTTGAGCAGCTTGATATTGTTGCCCTGCTGGGCTTTCTGGTAGGTGATTTCAGTTTTCAAGGCCGATCCCTCCCCGTTTTCAGGCTCATTATAACAGCCCCTTAAACTTTTGTAAAGATGTATTCGAAAAACATTTTGCAAAAGTGTTATTGAAAAGTTGGCCAGCTATGATATAATCTAAAAGCGACCAGCTTTATAAAAGAATGAAGAGGCGTGCCCTCTGAAAGAGGAATGGCGTTAATCGGGAGCCAATGTTAAAGGTTGCATCTGTTTATTCAAGGCGTTAGCTTAGGCAATGGCTGAAATTTCCGATTCTCTGTCTGGAGGACGCGCTCCACTTCGTCATTTTTATCCATGCGCGAGTCCCGGAGAAATTCTCATTGATCATGCTGTCTGGAGGAATGTGCAACATGGAAAACGTCTATCGGATTGGCATTGACATTGGCGGCACCAAGGTAAACATGGGAATCATCAGGGAGGACGGTACCGTTCTGGATTGCGATGGTATCGCCTCCAAAGGCGCCGACGATGCCGGCGATCTGGTGAATGAGATTTGTCACCGCATGGAAGCCTGCCTGACCCGTAACCACCTGACAATGGAAGAGATTTATCATGTGGGCGTCGGTATACCGGGCACAGCGGATTATCGTAACGGAATCGTGCGTTATAGTTCCAACCTGTTTGGGACAAATGTCCCGCTCGCGGATTATTTTCAGGAACACTGGCAGCGGCGTGTGACCGTAGTGCAGGATTCCTGGGCCGCAGCATGGGCGGAATATCTCTTTGGTCAGAAAAAGAAGTGGCCAAGCATGCTTTGCCTGACCATTGGCACGGGGATTGGTTGCGGGATTATTCTGAACGGCCACGTGTATGGAGGCGCAATGAACACAGCCGGTGAAATCGGCCATACGTCGATCGTCCCCAATGGCCGGCTGTGCAGTTGCGGACGGCGCGGTTGTCTGGAAACCTACGCCTCCGGCACGGCAATTCTGGAGCAGGCGCTGGAGCGTTTCCCGGAGAAGCTTAAAGATCTTCCCCAGAAGGGCGAGACAGTCTTTGAACTGGCTTACGAGGGCGACCAGGCCGTGTTGGGACTAATTGAAGAAAGCGTGGATAAATTGGCTCGGGGCCTGGCGATGATGATCAATATTTTCTCTGTCAACGTCATTACTATCAGTGGCGGCATGTGTATCCATGAAAAGTTGATTATCAATCCATTACCGGAGAAAATCCGCGGTTATGGCTATCCGGCGTGGGCAGAAAAAAATGAGCCTCTTGTGCTTCAGGCAAAGTTAGGAAGTTACGCGCCCATGGTAGGCGCGGCATTTTTAGACAGAGATAATATCATATAGCATTCGTAAGGGAAATATAGGGAAATAGAAAGGAAAACCGTTATGAAAGGCTGTTATTTTCTTGGAAACGGACAATTCCAGATACGGAACATGGAAGAGCGCGCATTGCTTCCCCATGAAATTCGCCTGAAAAATATGGCGGCTGGCATTTGCGGAACCGACGTGCATATCTATCACGGGGATAAAGGATCGGCGGACGTTGTGCCACCCGTAGTGCTTGGACATGAATACAGCGGTATTGTGCTGGAAACAGGTTGCGAGGTGAAAGCCCTTCACCCCGGCGATCATGTTACGGTGGATCCCAACCGGTATTGTGGAGAATGCGGGTTTTGCAGAACAGGCCGCAAGCAGCTTTGCGACCAGCTGTTTGCAATCGGCGTAAACCGCGACGGAGGTTTTGCGCAGCAAAACGTAGTGCCGGAAGCACAATGTTATCGGCTGGGCGACCATGTGCCCTTCCGCGCCGGAGCCATGGCTGAGCCGTTGAGCTGCTGCCTGCATGGGGTGGAGAAAATCGGCGTTCACACCGGTGAAACCGTGCTGGTGGTTGGCGGCGGTACCATTGGCCTGCTCATGCTCCAACTTGCTCGTCTGCAGGGAGCGTCGACGGTCATTGTCAGCGAGCCGGTTCCGTTCAGGCGCGAAATTGCCATGCAGCTTGGAGCAAGCGCCAGCGCCGAGCCCGCGAAGATTGCGGAAACGATCAAGCAGGCCACAGGCGGCGGAGGCGTGGACGTTATCATGGAATGCTCGGGTAATAACGCCGCCGCACAGCAGACGCTGACATTGGCACGCAAGGGAACGCGCATCCTCTTTTTTGCGGTGCCCGCTCCGGAAGCGACGGTACAATTGCCGCTGTTTGACGTTTTTCAGAAGGAACTGATGATCTCCGGCTCCTTTATCAACCCGGATACCTTCCAGCATGCCGTTTCGCTGCTGAACGCCGGTATCATCCAAACCGGACTGTTAATTACCCATGATTATGCATTGGATTGCGTCGAGCAGGCCATTCGTATGCAAATGGGCATGGATTCCATCAAAGTGATGGTTCTCCCCAATGGGGAAGCAGAACTGATGGAGGCGGAAAGGAACGTGCAATGAGCCTATATTTTACGCAGCCTATTGCGCGGCAAGCCATTTGGGGAGGCGACCGGCTGGCCCAAACCTTCGGCTATGAGGGAATGCGGCATCAAATCGGGCAAACATGGGTGTTCAGCTGCCAGGAGGGTAACGAAAACCGGCTGGTGGATGAACCCGGGACGCTGGGTGATCTCTGGCGTAACAGGCCGGAGCTTTTCCAAAGCCGCCATGCGACTTTCCCCTTTATTATTTCGCTGGTTGCGCCGGTTATGGATTTAAGTATTCAAATCCATCCCAACGATACCTTGGCCCAACGGGCAGGATATCCGAACGGAAAGAACGAGGCATGGGTTTTTCTACAGGCGCCCGACAGTGGTCAGATTGTCTACGGCCAAACAACGTCCGGCATGGAACAACTGCGGCAGAAGATTCAGGCTGGGCTATGGGATGAGTTGCTGGGACGCCTGAAGGTGGATACGGGAGATTTCGTATATGTGCCCGTTGGTATGGTACATGCGCTCACTGGCGGCTGTATTGCTTACGAGGTACAGCAAGCCACCGATATCACCTATCGCTTTTATGACTATAACCGCCGGGATGATCAGGGAAACGAGCGCCCACTGCATGTGGAGCAGGCAATCGAATGCGTTGATTTTCAGCTGAGCCATCGCAACGCCGCGCCTCCGGCGCAGACATTGGAAACCCCGAATGCAACGATTACGACTTATATGCAAAGCGACAGCTTTTGCATTCGCAGGCTTGCCTTTCATGGCAGGCAGACACTCCGCTTCCCGACCTATCAGCTTGTGACGGTCGTGGATGGAGAGGGCATTGCCAACGGCCACAGGATTCGTAAAGGAACTCACTTTCTATTGCCCGCCTCAGAAACTTTCACAGTAGACGGACAGATAACCCTGATGGTCACCGGCGAATAGGAGGGCTTCAAGCATGAACAGTGATATTTCCGCGTCGATTATGTGCGCCGATCCGCTCCATATGGAGAGGGATCTGTATATTCTGCGCGACAATGGCGTTGCCTACCTGCATTGTGACGTCATGGACGGGCATTTCGTGCCCAACCTGATGCTGGGCACGCCCACGTTGAAAGCCGTAAAGCAGGCGGATATTCTGCCGTTGGATTTACACCTGATGGTGGAAGAACCGGAAAAAGTGCTGGATTGGTTTGCTTTCGGTGAAAAAGATCTGGTTTCCGTTCATGTTGAAACGACAAAGAACATGGAGATGGCGCTGGAGATGATTCGCAGGCGTGGAGCAACACCCGCCATCGCCATCAATCCGACCACGCCGCTGGAAAGCGTCATCCCTTTTTTGCCCGAATTGGGTATGCTGTTGGTTATGACGGTGCAGCCAGGCTTCGCAGGGCAGACCATGTCGCCTGATTCCCTGCGAAAAATTGCCGAAGCCCGTCGAATGCTGGATGAAAAGGGGCTCACGAATATCAGGCTGGAGGTGGACGGCAACTGCTCTTTTGAAAACGCGCCGAAGATGCGCGCAGCCGGGGCGGATGTCTTTGTAGCGGGCACGAGCAGTATTTTCAATCCTTCCTTCCCCCTTGCGGAGGGTATTCGGCGCTTCCGGCAAGTGATCAAAAACGCATGAAGCGCAGGGCGCAGAACGATTCCCTTTTTAAATTGCATTAAAAAGATAAGGCTGGCAGGAATCCTATATCACACATTCTCTCGTCTGCCTGATACTATTGTGCTTATACCGAAAGTTTATGGTTTAGGCAAAACCGCACAAAGATAAACCGGCATAATATGCGTACAGATGGCAGTAAAGTAATAGAAACAAACAGACTTGCGAGGTTGGGGGCGAAAGGGTTCGTTTCCTATGCTCCACCAGCCAGCACAAAGCCGCACGCCATGATTAATAAGGCGTGCGATTTTGCGATACGCTGCGAAAGTGTTAAATCCTTCTGTTCTCGCTTTATACGCTTCCCTGACAAAATTCCGGCAACATCCGATACAGCTCGAATACCATGATCGACCGCAGGATATGCGCCGCTGTGTCCATCGGATAGTTCGTTTGATCCGCCTTCAATTTTTCCCACTCCGTGCGTATCCTCGGCAGATCAAGAACACGTCCGAAACCAAACGATTCCATATCGGCCAGGACGCGCTCCATTTCGTCACGGTGAGCGTATAGCCTTGCCACGATATCGGCGCTTTGTTTCCCCTTCTTTGCGTTAAGGCGCACCATATCGGGCAACCGGCCCTTCATCATTGTGCGCAGTACCCACCGGTTCATATCGCCAAAATACATTTCGTTGGGAATAGCGAGCGCACTTTCGATAACGCGGGGATCACCGGTCGGGTCGCGCAGTTCGAGGCCGGTTTCACATCCGATGTTCGCGCCCATGGCAAGTCGTGCAACGTTCAGGTCCAAAATCCGCATCGCATGGCTTTTCGGGTTTTTAAAATAGAGTTTACGAGACATGTCAAAACCGGATTTTTTAATTTGCTCGGCAATCTGCAAAGAGTCCTCAAATGTTCTTGCACAGTAGGATATATCACCCCACGGCCGATCGCCACAAACCACCCGCTTATAAATATGCGCAAAGGGCGTGTTTCCAAATAGAACAGGCATGAATACCTTCCGAACAATCATGCCTTTCATTCCGTATCGTTTGAGAAGTGAGGCTGCGGGCAGCGCGGTATCCAATCCGTTCCAGGAGGTGGTCGCGTTGCCGAATTCGCCCATGAGCATCGTTCCGTAGTGATCTTTCGCTGCGCTGTTGTAAATATCGGCCACCCAGTACGCGTTGCATGCGCCGTGAAAAGGCTGACCGCACATACGGAGCGCTTCTTTTATTCCCGCGAGCGGCGACAGTTCCGCCGAGTTCAGAAACGTAGGGTCGATATTGCCTGCGGTTTCAACGATGGCCTCGATGTAGGGTTTTTCATTGCCAAACACTTTTGGCTGTGGAAGCGTAGCGGATGGCTCGAACTGCGGTACATGGCTGTATGTTTTAAGGCGTTTTCCCTGCTTTGCCAGCTGTTCGGCGGCGAGGACGCACACGGTGCTGGAATCCAGGCCGCCGCTTAACGTTGCCGCGATGGGCGTATAGGAGCGCAATCGTGCGGTTACCGCTTTATTGAGATTATTAAAAAGGTCCTCCACATAGTCTTCCAGCTTCAGCCCTTTGCGTACATGAATATCCGCGTAATTCCAGTAACGGTGTAATACCACTTTTTCTCGCGTAACTTGCAACGTATGCGCGGGTTGAAGGTGGATAAGCCCTTTGATGAACGATTTCGTATAATCGCCCGGCCAGGCGATCAATAGCTGCGCAACCTTCAGTTCATCAATTTCTTTGGGAACAAACGGTAAAGGAAGAAGCCCCTTTTCGGATGTCGCAAAGGCGAAAACGTGATCATCGGCATAATAGGTGATATCGGTATAATCCCACTTGTCGCGCGCGATAAAAAGCTTTTGTTGATCCGTATGAAAAGCGGCCAGCGACCATTTTCCCATCAGCCTGTCCACACAGTTTTCGCCCCAACGAAGGTAAGCCATCAGCATCAGATCGCCGCCGGGCATGCCGGCTTGTTCCTGCGCGGGAACGCTGAGTGCCTGGAAAAGCTCCTCGCGATTATCAATACGCCCTTCGGCGACGAACATAAGCCTTGCCGTCTCCAGCCATTTTGGCATGGACTCGTTTACCGCTTCCGGCGTGTTGTAGGTCAACATATGGCCAAACCCGCAATTACCCTGCACAATAATCGAGTGCTTTTCATGGGGGAAAGCGTGTATGCCGGAATACATTACCGCAAGCTCATCCGTAATGGGTCTTCCGTCTTTATACAACAGTCCCCAAATAACGCTCATAAACGACCTCACATCAGAAAAACTTAACTTGGAACAGCACAGAATTAATGATAATTATTCAATCAGGGATGATAATGAAATATCGCGCCCGAGCAGAGGACGCGATAGACAACCGTATGATTCATCAGGCATCTACGTTAGCTTAAATCCACTCCGTCGAAAGAAGTACCAAAGTCAAGCCTGGTATCTTCGTTCACGTAAGATATTTCGATGGTGGGTGTTTCCCAAACAGCCTTCATCTTATTTTCTTTCATACTCGCTTCTATCCTTTCGCACTCATATAGATGATATTTCTAATATTATAGATCAGCGGCCCGATATTTGTCAACGGATGAGGACATTTACACCTTGGTTTATAGCAGCAAAACTTGGCTTGGAACGGCATAGTTTAGTATATATCCTCCATTTGCGGACGAAAACACAATATCGCGCCTGAAAGAGGATGCGATAATTCACAGCGTTACTGATCTAGCATTTAAGATTAACTAAACCCAAAAAAGTCGGAGGTTATAAAAGCACCTATCTCAGTAACCTCTTTCACGTAAGATATTTCGAGTGTCGGAGCTTCCCAAAAAGCTTTCAGCTCGTTTTCTTTCATAATTGCTCCCAACCTTTCGCATTTATGTGGATAATAATAAATACATTATAGATCAG
>JAJFVI010000308.1 GCA_021371895.1 Eubacteriales bacterium
CCCAATGGCGCGGGCAAATCTACGGTGCTTAACGCCATCGCGCAGGCCGTTCCCTACACAGGCGAAGTGCTGCTTTTCGGGCAGGATGTGCGGCGCATGAAAACAAGGGAACGCGCCCAAAAGATGGGCGCTCTCACCCAGAACCACGCCATGGGGTATGCTTTCACGGTGGAGGAGATCGTGCGCCTCGGCCGCTACGCCTACGCGGGCGCTTTTTCCGGCTCCAGCGAGGCCGACGAGATAGCGGTGCGCGATGCGCTCCGGTTTACCGGCATGGAGCCCCTGCGCGCGCATTCGGTGCTTACTCTCTCCGGCGGCGAGCTGCAGCGCGCGTTCCTCTCACAGCTCTTTGCGCAAAACCCGCCTCTGCTGCTATTGGACGAGCCCACCAATCACCTGGATCTGGCATACCAGAAGCAGGCTTTCGAGCTGATCCGCCATTGGCTCACCCAACCGGGGCGGGCGGCAGTATCGGTGGTACACGATCTGTCGCTGGCGCTCGCCTATGGTACACATGCGCTGCTGATGGATCAGGGGCACACCGTAGCGCTGGGAACGGCACGCGAGGCGCTCTCCCGCGAGAACCTACAACAGGCTTACGGCATGGACATACACAGTTGGATGCGGGGGATGCTCTCACAATGGACATAATATGATAGATGGGCACGAGATTAAGCAAGAAATAATCCCATCCCAGGTTGTTTAAACTGCTTTTATTAAGTACGGAGGCGAATTGTATGAATAATGAATCCATAACAACAATAATGGAAACTATATTGGATCATGTTATATATGCTCACGACTGTTTCATTGCATATTTCAGCATTTATGATGAATTGCAAAAGAATGATAAAGTAATCAATCTTTCTCCAGGATTTTTTACAATTACTATGTGTTCTTTAGCTCAAACCATGAATATGACTCTAGCCCGTTTATACTGTGACATAGGCAGTAATGATGTATGCATAAAAACACTTATTCGTTCGTGTAAATCTTATGCGTCCGAGAAACCAAATGACTTATGCTCGAATCAAATTAATGACCTTGTTAACCAATTCGATAATGATCTTATATCCTTAACTATAAGTATTGAAAAGCTAAAAAAGAGAAGGAATAAAGTTTATGCTCATAATGATTATGCTTCAATTATAAATCCAGAGAAAAACCAAGCCATATTGCCGCTAGATAAAGAAGAGATAAGTCGACTACTCATACTCATCGGTGATTTCACCAGTAAACTTAATAATATTATTGTTTCAAAAATTGTTATGCCATACTCGAAAAATAGCAATGACCTTGAGATTCTTTTTCAACATATACGATTGTAAATCATCAGCATAAAGATAAAATTTAGGGTTTATTCAAAGTCGAATAAAGCGCCCCGTCTGCGCAGCCACCCCGGGCTTGAACCGGAGGCGGCTTTTTTTAATGTGCGTCTGCCACAGGCCATGACTGAGGAATGTTTTTCTTTTTTTCAGCGCATATGTGGTAAATCGGTTTCAAACTAATATAAAATGCGGTATAGTATTAAGGATGGGAATTGTTACTCAAAGGCACGAAAATGCGCGACCAATTACCCGCTTTCAGGCTGTGTGGCCGGTGCGAACGCCTTGAAATCCCCACAAATTCGACAGGAGGAATGCATTATGTGTGGAATCCGTTTCTTCGTTTGTAAACATTGCGGCAATCTGGTCGGCATCATCCATGATTCCGGCGCTCCCCTCACCTGCTGCGGTGATCATATGACCGAGCTTATTCCCGGCAGTGTGGACGCCAGCAAGGAAAAGCACGTCCCCGTTATCGAGATCAACGGTAACACTGTGACTGTAAAGGTCGGCTCTGTTCCCCACCCCATGACGGAGGAACACTCCATTCAGTGGGTCTACCTGCAAACCGAGAACGGCGGCCAACGCAGGTGCCTGAAGCCCGGCGACGAGCCCAAGGCGGTCTTTGCGTTAAGCGGCGATAAGGCGGTTGCCGCGTATGAGTACTGCAACCTCCATGGGCTGTGGAAAGCGGACGTCTAACCGCCGTCGCGCCACCCGTTTAAATCACAGCGTCGTGTGGGGCATCAACCATGCCCCACACTCGTTGTTCGTTCAGGCCATCCCATCATGGCGCGCACCCGGCAGTGCATGCGTGCCAATTCCCCAACGACACCTGAAAACTCGCGAACGCAATGTACCCAAAGGAGCAGACCATGAGCAAGAAAGTAGTCATCATCGGCGGCGTGGCCGGCGGCGCAAGCTGCGCGGCACGCCTGCGCAGACTGGATGAAAACGCACAGATCGTACTGTTGGAGCGCGGCCCCTATATTTCCTACGCCAACTGCGGCTTGCCCTACCACGTCGGCGACGTGATCAAGTCCCGCAGCGCTTTGCTTTTGCAGACGCCGGAGGCCATGAGGCAGAAGTTCCAGGTGGATGTGCGGGTGAAAAACGAGGTTGTCGCCATCGACCGCAAACAAAAGACCGTGACCGTCAAGCGCGTGGATACGGGGGAAACATATCAGGAAACGTATGATACACTGGTCATCTCCACCGGTTCCTCCCCCATGCACCCGCCGATTCCGGGCATCGACTTGCCTAGGGTACGCTCCCTGTGGACGGTGCCGGACGCGGACGAGATCCGCGCGCTGATCACCGAGCAGAATGTGAAAACTGCGGTCGTGGTCGGCGGTGGTTTTATCGGGCTGGAAATGGCAGAAAATCTGAAACACGTGGGCGTGAGCGTCGCGCTGGTGGAGATGCTCGACCAGGTTATGACGCCGCTCGATTTTGAGATAGCCCAACTCCTGCATGAGAACATCCGTCAAAACGGCGTGGATCTGCATTTGAGCGACGGCGTTTCCGCCTTTGAGCCCAACGGCGACAATGTTGACGTAAAGCTGAACAGCGGCAAGACCTTGACCGCCGGGCTGGTGGTGCTTTCCATCGGAGTGAAGCCCAACGGACAGCTGGCCAAGGATGCCGGGCTGGAAATGAACGCGCGCGGCGGTATCGTGGTGGATGAAACGCTTCACACCTCCGACCCGGATATTTACGCCGTGGGCGACGTGATCGAAGTGACGGATTTCGTATTCAAGGATCGTACCATGATCCCGCTGGCCGGGCCTGCCAACAAGCAGGGCCGTATCGCCGCGGACAACATCGCCGGCGCAAGCGAGACCTATCTCGGTTCGCAGGGTACATCGGTAGTGCGCGTGTTCGACCTGACCGCTGCGGCCACCGGTGCCAACGAACGCACCCTGCTCAAGCGCGGGCTGAAGCGCGACCAGGACTACAAAGCCGTTATTCTTACGCAAAACTCACATGCGGGGTATTACCCCGGTGCAACGCCGATGGCCATCAAGCTGCTGTTCTCCCCCGACGGCAAGAAAATCTTCGGCGCGCAGATCGTCGGCCGCGATGGCGTGGACAAACGGATCGATACCATCGCCGTCACCCAGCGGTTGGGCGGTGGGGTGAAGGAGCTTTCCGAACTGGAGCTGGCATACGCTCCGCCCTTCTCCTCAGCCAAGGATCCGGTGAACATGGCGGGTTTCGTGGCTGGCAACGAGTTGGACGGTCTGGTGGATATCGCCGAATGGGACGCGCCCGAAAAGCGCCCCGAAGCGGTACTTTTGGACGTGCGCGAGAGCGTGGAAGTCATGGCCTTCACCATCCCAGGCGCCGTGCATATTCCGCTTGGTCAACTGCGCGATCGCCTGGGTGAACTGGATCAAGCCAAAGAGATTATCGTGTTCTGCGCTATCGGCGTACGCGCCTATAACGCGGCACGCATCCTCAGCCAGCACGGCTTTAAACGCGTGCTGGTCTATCCGGGCGGCGCACGCTTCTTCCAGAGCACGCACTACGAGAGTATGGAAACCGATACTTCCGCCAATGCCCCCGTAAGCGACAGCGGGCATACCGCCGACCTGGACGAGCCTGCCGCCTCCATGCGTATCGATTGCTCCGGCATGCAGTGCCCAGGGCCGATCATGAAGGTGTTTGAAACCATGCAAACCATGAAACCCGGTGAGGTGATGGAGGTTTCCGCCTCCGATCCCGGTTTCGCCAAGGACATCGGCGCGTGGTGCCGCCGTACGGGCAACACCCTGCTTTCCAACGAACGGCAGGGGGACGATTACATCGCTCTGGTTCGTAAGGGCGGCGCGCCCAAGCCGACCGAGGTCCACGACATGCCGCAGGGCAAGACGATCGTCGTCTTTTCCGGCGATCTGGACAAGGTGCTGGCCAGCTTCATCATCGCCAACGGCGCCGCGGCGATGGGTCGGCCCGTGACTATGTTCTTCACCTTCTGGGGCCTCACCGTACTGCGCAGGCCGGAAAAGGTGCGCGTAAAGAAAAACTTGTTGGAAAAGATGTTCGGCGGTATGCTGCCGCGCGGAAGCGCCAAGCTGAAGCTCTCTCGCTTGAACATGGCAGGCATGGGTACCGCCATGATGAAGATGATCATGAGGCAGAAGAACGTCGATCCGCTGGGTACCCTCATTGAGAAGGCGAAAAAGGCCGGCGTGAAACTGGTGGCCTGCACCATGAGCATGGACATCATGGGCATCCACGCGGAAGAATTGATCGACGGTGTGGAACTGGGCGGCGTCGGCGCGTACCTGGGCGATGCGGAGGAAAGCAACGTCAACCTGTTCATCTAAGCGGATCGCAACCATGCCAACTCCCCGCGGCTCCACCGATCACGGCGGGTCGCGGGGATTTATGTTTTCTCCGGTCAGGCGTTCAGTGCCACGGTATACTTACCTGTGATGAACCATCCGTTCCTGTCTACGGGTGGCAGACGGCAGGAATGGAATAGCCAGAGCTTGCATCCGATTTGGCTTCCAAGCACACCGGGGAGGTAGGGATATGCAAACAGCGAATTTCGGCGTTTATCCCGCGGGGACACTTTTTACCATGCTGCGCGACGCCTATGCCGCGGACGAGGAGCTCGTGCGCAGTTACAGTAAGGATTGGCAGGCGTTCGACGATTTCGTATACGATCTTGTGGCTGTGATGGAACATTGCGGGTTCGTATCACTGTTGGCAGGCGTACCGCCTCGGGTTCGTCTCCTGGGATCCCCGGCCGCTACCCGAGGCGATTCGTCTGGGTCATAACTGCATCCTGCCCAGGTATCGGGGCGGGGACTGGGCAAGGAACAGCTTGGGTTGGCGCTTGCACAGATCAAGGCTCTCCAGCCTCGCGCAATCGAAGTCACAACCGGTTCGACGCCTTTCTTCCTGCCGGCACGCCGTATGTACGAAGCTTTGGGGTTTGTCGCTTCCGGTGTGCGTAACCGCGACGCCTCCGTGCTTGACCGGGTGGACTATACGCTGTCACGCTGACCGGTGAACCGGTTTTTGTTACCACAAGATACAATTTGTTTACAATAGGCGATGGCCGTCCGCTTTCCTATATGGTATAATTATAAAATAACGCATCGCAAGGCAGGGTTAAGCATGTCGCAATCATGGGTCACGGCGGTATTCATTAATTCATTCGCCATCATCATTTTGTTGATCCTGTTAATCGACTCCAGGCGCAAGCAGCATCGCTTCGTGCTGAAAGATCAGGCACTGTTCCAATGGATGTTGGTCGTCAACATCCTCATCTTGATCCTGGACGCCTTTACGTGGGTGCTCAACGGCCAAAACTTCCCCGGCGCTCGCACGTTGAACCTGCTTTTTACGACGACATACTATATCTGCAATCCGGTTATGTCGCTGCTCTATATCTGCTACTGCGAGATTAAAATCGGCACGGCGTCCGGACGCCGGAAACGCCTCGCCCTGCTTTACAGCGTTCCGCTGGTGTTCAACCTGATCCTGTCGGTTATCAGCATACGCCGCGGACTGCTGTTCAATATCGGCTCGGATAACGTGTATACCCGCGGCTCCGCGCTGGCCGTGTCCTTCTTTCTTTCCTATGTCCTTATGTTGATCGCGTCCGTCCGCGTGCATCTTCATTTACGCAATCTCCGTAAAGCCGCCCGCCGTTATCCGCCTCCGTTCCATCGCCGCAGGTTGACCGTGCTGCTGCTTTTCCCGCTGCTCGGCGGCAGTCTGCAAATTCTCAATATACCTGTGACGGTTGTCTGGCTGTCCACCGTCGTCGCGTTGCTAGTAATCTACATCAACATCCAAAACTCCGAAATCACCACGGATGCGTTAACGGGGTTGTATAATCGCCGGCAAACCGACGCGTACTTGCAAAGCCTTTTCCAAAGGTGTGAGAAGGGGAACCCGATCCATTTAGCCATACTGGATGTGGATAACTTTAAGCAGATCAATGATCGCTACGGACACCTTACCGGCGATAACGCCCTGCGTACGCTGGCCGGAGTGCTACAGGAAGAATGCGGCAGGAATACGTTTTACAGCCGGTATGGCGGGGACGAGTTTGTGATCGTCACCCGGAATGGTGGAAAGGAAGATCTGGATATCTTGTTGGCGCGTATCAACCAGCGGCTGAATGAGTACTGCCGCCTGCTGGAAGTGCCTTACCGACTTTCCGTCAGCGCGGGGATTGCACCCTGGTCCGGCCGGCCGGAATCCATAGACGCGCTTTTCGCCACCGCCGATGCGGAGCTGTATCGCAATAAAACCAAGCTCAGCCGCCGTATAACCGACCAGCAGAGAGCGCCAGAGACAGAGCTTGCATAGCCCGTCCGGCCGAAGTGATGAGAGCGTATTGATCAACAGTAGAGAAGCGCTACGGATGAGCAGAAAAGCAGCATTTTCATGAAACGCTCCGCGTATTATCGGGGGATTTACCCCGAGAGCGCCACGTTGCGCCTAATTCGCAGCCACAGGAAATTTTCCGATATAATAAGCCATGTATGGGAGCGAAAAGATCGCCTGGAAGGCGTCGGGGAACCTAGCTATATAAGGTTTTTAAAACCACCGCATATGTCGCTGATTTCGGAATGAAGCCGAGGCACCGGAGGGAAGCGGTTGTGCAGTGTACAACGCCGCGAAGCGGCGAGCGACTCAAAGGCAGGGGGTTTCACGAGCATAGAATGCGTCAGCGCTCTGTGCGACGATGAAATCGATAGGGGCGTTTCCATGCCGCTCTATCATCGCAGGCCGCACTGCCGTCTGCTTGCTCGTTTTGCGGCCCACCTCCGGGTCGCTCACGGTGCGCCGTGGTGCGTACAGCGCACGCGCTTTTCTTTGCGCCTACGACAACCCTGGGGTTTGTCAACGGTCTTAGACCGCCTGAAAGGCGATCCTTTCGCTCTCATTCCGGGGTTAGGTTTCCCCTATGGGCAAAGAAATGCGCGTTGATGAGCTCAAAGAGTTCTTCAACGCGTATGGCTCCCCAGGTAGGATTTGAACCTACAACCCTTCGGTTAACAGCCGAATGCTCTGCCGTTGAGC
>JAJFVI010000312.1 GCA_021371895.1 Eubacteriales bacterium
AGGAATCCCGGCGGAGGATGCCGGTTCCGCTTACGAACCCGCCGCCATAAATCTCTACGACATTTTAAGATTAAAATGGTTGAACACAACGAAAAAAAGATGAAAAAAGCCCCTGCGTGTTACCGCAAGGGTAAGTAAACCGAAAAATTCGGGGCGGCAGTATTTAGGGCTTCGTATCGTTTTTCGATGAGCGAAACAAGCGTTCCACCGGACTTTCCTCATCCGTGGTGTCCGCTTCTCCCTTTGGAGGCGCTTCTTTTTCAGGTGCGCCGTTGATGGCGGGCGCGGAATTGCTATCCGCTGCGGCCTCGGTTACGGCCTTCGCCTCCACCTGCTTTTCGGCGGCCTGCTCCTGCCCGGCAGCGGTACGAATGTCCGCGCTGGTCAGGCACATCAATTCCTCGCGTGTCACATGCGCAAGGCATGCCAACCGGTCGGCCTGCGCGCTCACCGCGCGCTCGAACAGGTTGCGCACGCCGCGCGCGTTGCCAAAGCCCTTCGTGTCCAAGCTAAGCAGGGCCAACAGACCCTTGAGCAGATCGCGCGCGTCTGCGGAGAGGGTATAGCCACTCTTCTGGCAGCGCATATCGAAGATGGCCAGCATTTCTTCCACGGTATAATCCGGGAAGCGCATAAATCGGTTAAAGCGGCTCTCCAGTCCCGGATTGGAATGCACGAACTTCTCCATCAGCTCCGTATAACCCGCCACGATCACCACCAGATCGTCACGATGGTCCTCCATGGCCTTGAGCAGCGTATCCACCGCTTCCTGCCCATAGTCGTTTTCGCCGTGGTCGGTCAGCGCGTAGGCCTCGTCCACGAACAGGACGCCGCCCAGCGCCTTCATGATTGCCTCGCCGGTCTTGATGGCGGTCTGCCCCACGTAGCCGGCCACAAGCCCGCCGCGATCCACTTCCACCAGCTGCCCCTTGGACAGGATGCCCAGGCTCCTGTAAATGCGGCTCATCAGGCGCGCAATCATCGTTTTACCGGTGCCGGGGTTGCCCGAAAACACCATATGCAGCGAAATATCCTCCACAGGCAGGTCGTTTTGCTTGCGCAGCTTTTGCACCGTCACGAGGTTGATGAGGCTTTGCACTTCTTTTTTAATGACGGAAAGGCCGATGTAGCCTTCCAGTTCTTTTTTCAATTCGGTAATGTCTTCCGGCGTCTCCTGCTCCGCCTGCGTCTGCGGCGTTTTGACCTGCGCGGTGCTGCCTGCCGTTTCCTGCGCGGGCGCAGACGGCGGCGTTTCCGTGGACGTTGTGGGTTTCAACTCCTTTACGGCAGGCGTGCCGCCGCTTTGCAGAGTGGGAACGCCCCACAGGTCGTCCGCGATGCGCCGGAGATTGGTTTGCGTCATCTGGTTGATCACGTCCATCTGCAGCCGGATGATCTCGTCCTTGCGATTCATAGGCTTCTCCTTCGGCCCCGCCGGCACCCCGCGGAGGCGTTTTGTTCAGGCTTTATTATAGCATCGTGCAGGAAAGCGCGCAATCGGGTACAGGGTTCGTTTGGCAGCTTTATGATTGCGCATGGAGTAAAAACATGATATGCTACGGGCAATAATCGTTGCGAGGTGCGTGTGATATGGCGGCGATACTGCTCTCTTCCATGGCGTTGGCCTTTTCCGGGGCGGTTATGCCCGGACCGCTGCTGACCTACACCATCCGCAAGGCGCTCACCAGCGGATCGAAAGCCGGTTTCCTGATTATTCTCGGCCACGCGCTGCTGGAACTGCTGCTGATCGTGGTGATTTTTTTCGGGTTTGATATCATTCTGCAATCCGACGCGGCACAAACAGCCATCGGGCTGATCGGCGGGGCGCTGCTGGGATACATGGGTGCCGATATGGTAATCAACGCGCTTCGCGACAAGCTGAAAATTGAGATGGATGGCGAAAACGGCAATCAAAACATGGTGTTGTCCGGCGTGGTCATCAGCGCCATGAACCCATACTTCCTGATCTGGTGGGCGATTATCGGCCTGGGGTTTCTGCTGCAGGCGTATCAGTCTCTCGGCATCCTGGGCGTCGCCACCTTCTACGTGGGGCACATTGCAATTGATTTTTTATGGTATGGAGCCATTTCCATCATCATTGGCAAGACGCGCAGGTTCATCAGCCAGGGCCTGTACCGTATAATCGTCGGGACGCTGGGGGCCGTGCTGATCTACTTTGGCATCACGTTTTTTGTGAACGCCGTCAAGGCGATTCTCTAACGGAGAAAGCGCAGGCGCGCATAATAACGTAGTGGAAAAGCGCAAAGTAATCAAAAGGGATTGCCATAAAGGCAATCCCTTTTGATTACGATTCGAACGAGGCTGCTTAGCTGCTATGTCAGGCGTCCGCATCCGTGTCTTTCCCCGCGACGCTCAGCGTTCCCACATCCACGCTGGGAGAACCGAAGCCGCCGGAGGGGAAGCGCAAATCGCTCCCCACGACCTCAATGTTTTTAAGCAATTCAAAAAAGTTGCCTGCCACAGTAATCTGCTCCACAGGGCGAACGCGTTGGCCGTTTTTAACCGTGTATCCCTTGGAAAGCAGCGAGAAATCCCCGCTTACGGCATCCGCACCCGCGTGCAGGCCATCCACCTCGGTAATCACCAACCCGTCGCCCAAACGCTTAAGCAGTTCGTCAAAGCCAAGCGTGCCCGGTTCAAGGTAGAAATTCGTGGGGGATACGCGCACGGAGCCCGCGTAACCCGCCTTGCTGGCGTTGCCGGTGGAGGCGACGCCGTCCTTGCGGGCGGTTTTCAAGTTATGCAGGAACGTACGGAATACGCCGTTCTCCACTACCGTGTGGCGCGTGCAGGGTACGCCCTCGGCGTCGAAAGGATGGCTGGCGAAGCCCTCTGTGCGCAGGGGATCGTCCACAATGGTCACACAGTCCGCCGCGATGGTCTGGCCCAGCTTTCCTTTCAGCAGCGAAAGCTCCTTCTGGACGTTTTCCGCGGAGAAGGCGGGGGAGAAGGCCTCCAGCAGATCGGTCATGGCGAGGTTGAGGATTACCACGCGGTAGCAGCCGGAGGTGACGGGCGAGGCGTGCAGCGCGTCCACCGCGCGTTTGGCGGCGGCGCGTCCGAGAGCGGAGGCGTCCAGATCGGTAAAATTCCTCGCAAAGCGGAGTTCAAAGCCCGTCGCGGTGCTGTCTCCCTCATGGGCGACAGGCATCAGGTACGCTCCGCATACGCTCTCCCCGTATTGTTTGTCCAGCCCGTATGTGTTTACGATGCGCACGTTCGTGCGGCCGGTGATGACGATATTGTATCCGACATGGGTCACGCGCGGATCATAGGCCTTGGCTTGCCTCTCCAATTCCAGCGCGAAGGCGAGCTTTACCTCGGCGGGGGCGTCCTCGCCGGTCAACGGGAGGGCGAGCACCGACTCCCGACCGTCGTAGATCAGCGCCTCGTCCGTATCCTCGCATAGGGTCGCGCTGTCCCGCGCGCCGCCGATGAGCCAGTTGATCGCCGCGTCGTCGAACGCCTCGGTGGAGGCGTAGCCCATGCGGCCGCCCAGCATCGCGCGCAGACCCAGTCCGCGCGTCGCGTTGGAAGCATATTCCGTTATCTCCTGGTTCGTCGCCATTGCCTTAAAGCTTTCGTCCTCAATCAGATAGGCTTCGGCAACCGAAAAACCCGCCGCTTTGGCAGCCTGAAACAGTTTTTGAATAAATTCGTCTATTTTCATGATCTTTCACTCCTCAAGGCGTGCGATAGGGTTGCCCTGGAACGGCGGCGCGTCACGCGCGGCCGCCGACGGTCATTTGGGTGACGCGGATCATGGGCTGGCCGATGTTAACGGGCACATTACCGCTGAGGCTTCCGCACAAGCCCTGCGCCATCGTCATGTTGCGGCCGACACGATCGATTTTCAGCAGAATCTCCGCACCTTTGCCGATGAGCGACGCGCCGCGCACGGGCGAGACGATTTTACCATCCTTGACCAGATAACCTTCCGAAACCGCGAAGTTAAACGAACCCGTCGCGGTATCCACCGAGCCGCCGCCAAGCTTTTTAGCGTACAGGCCGTTGCCCATGGTGGCGATCATCTCGCTCTCGTCGTCCGTTCCGGCGGCGATATAGGTGTTGCGCATCCGCGAGGTGGGAGCGTTCTGGTAGCTCTGGCGGCGGCCGCTGCCGGTGGGGGGCATACCCATGCGGCGGGCGTTGAGCTTGTCGATCATATAGTTCTTCAGCACGCCGTTTTCGATGAGCACCAGCCTTGTGGTGACCATGCCCTCGTCGTCCACACGCAGGCTGCCCCACTCGTAAGGCATGGTGCCGTCGTCCACGGCGGTCACGCAATCGGCGGCGATCTTCTGGCCCAGTTTATCACAAAAAACGCTTGTGCCGAAAGCGACGCTGGTCGCCTCCAGGCCGTGGCCGCATGCCTCGTGGAAAATCACCCCGCCAAAGGCGTTATCAATCACCACGGGCATCACACCGGCGGGGCATACGGGCGCGTGCAGCATCAGATGCGCCGTTTTGGCCGCGTCGCGCCCAACCTGCGTGGGATCTACGCGCGAGCTGAACAGCTCGTACCCCATGCCGGCGCCGGGACCTTCGAATCCCTGCTGTTTTTCCTGACCGTCGCTGGCGACAGCCAGGCAGGCCAAGCGCGTGCGCACGCGCTTGTCTTCCACATACAGCCCTTCGCTGTTGGCGATGGTCACGTCCTGTTCACCGTCGGAAATGGTGCAGCTGACCTGCTCAATCTCCGGGCTTACGGCGCGCGCGGCGGCGTCCGCCATACGCAGGTAATCCAGCTTTTTGTGCGTGTCGGTTTGCGACGGCGGCTCCAGAATGGGAAAGGGCGTGGAAAGCACGGGCACGACGAACGTCTGCGCGCACGCGCGGCTCGTTTTCTGTGCGCTCACGGCCGAGGCCGCCTGCCTGGCGCAGCGCAGCAGACCTTCCCGGTCGGTTTCGTTGGTATAGGCGTAAATGGCGTTTAATCCGTTAAAAACGCGTACGCCGGCGCCATGGGCGCGGTTGGAGTTAATCAGTTCCACCCGCCCGCCGAGCATCTGTAAGTTGTGCGTGCGATTATCTTCCAGAAAAATCTCGGCGAAATCGCCGCCGGTGTCGAGTGCCGCGTCCAGCGCGGCCCGCAGGGAATCCATCATGTTGGCTTTGCCTCCTGTGTCGTATAATCAAGCGTTGAGGATCGCGTTCCAATTGGCTAGAGCCAGGTTGGGCGCGCAATAGGTGGCGGTAGGGTTAACCGCGGCCGAACCCACGCCAAGCGCCTTCATGCCGCCCGCCAGCGCCGCCTCGACGCCGGCGTCCGCGTCCTCCACAACGAGGCATGTTTCGGGCGGGAGCGCCAACTTGGTGGACGCCAGCAGAAAGACTTCCGGGTCGGGCTTGCTATGGGTGATCTGATTGCCGTCGGCTACCGCGTCAAAGGCATCGGCCAGACCGATCCGTTTTAAAATCAGGGGGGTATTGCGGCTGGAGGAGCCGATGGCGAGCTTGATGTCCTTTTTCCGCAGCATTTGTAAAACGTCCATCACGCCGGGCAGAATATCCGAAGGCGTGAGGGCAGTAATGAGATCAACGTAATAGGCGTTCTTGCGGGCGGCGAGGGCTTCCTTCTCATCTGGCGTATACGTCCGTTTCGCGCGTTCCAGGAGGATGGCCAGACTGTCCATCCGGCTTACGCCGCGCAGACGCTCGTTGATTGTGCGGTCAAATTCGATATGCTCCTCGTCCGCCATCCGCTTCCACGCATGGTAATGACAATCGTCTGTGGTAACGATGACTCCGTCCAGATCAAAAATCACGCCTCGTACCATAAACAACCTCCTAATTTCGTATTGGGAGCACACAGCGAAGCTATTATAACACGACACGGCTGGAAAAACACCCCCCGGCGATGGGCGTTTCGTGTTCGAAAAAGATGCTGAAAAAGCTCTAAACGTAGGCGATTTGGCCGATACCAGTCCAGCGTGTACATCGTGAACAAATGACAGAAATAAACTTTGGTCAAATACACTATTTGCATTCTGGGCTAAACCCGTTATAATAAAAACATCCTGAACGGCTTTCCTGGTTTGGCCGCTCAATAAAACATGAGGAGGAAGTATACATGGCAAGCGTATCCCTCAAGCATATTTACAAAGTTTACGCTGGTAATGTGACGGCTGTCAGCGACTTTAACCTAGAGATTGAGGATAAGGAGTTCGTTGTTTTGGTCGGGCCTTCCGGCTGTGGCAAATCCACCACGCTGCGCATGGTTGCCGGCCTGGAGGAAATCTCCAGCGGTGAACTTTACATCGGTGATCGCATGGTTAACGACGTGGCTCCCAAAGATCGCGACATCGCCATGGTGTTCCAGAACTACGCGCTTTATCCGCATATGACCGTGTTTGACAACATGGCATTCGGCCTGAAGCTGCGCAAGGTGCCCAAGGCGGAAATCAAAACCCGTGTGGAAGAGAATGCCAAGATTTTGGATATTTACCACCTCCTCAACCGTAAACCCAAGGCGCTTTCCGGCGGCCAGCGCCAGCGCGTCGCTCTGGGCCGCGCTATCGTCCGCGAACCGAAGGTCTTCCTGATGGACGAGCCGCTGTCCAACCTCGACGCCAAACTGCGCGTGGCGATGCGTACCGAGATTACCAAGCTGCACCTGCGTTTGCAAACTACCTTCATTTACGTAACGCATGACCAGACCGAAGCCATGACGATGGGAACGCGCATCGTGGTCATGAAGGATGGCATCATCCAGCAGGTGGATTCTCCGCAAAACCTGTACGATTACCCAACCAACCTGTTCGTCGCCGGCTTTATCGGCAGCCCGCAGATGAACTTCTTCGATGCCGTTCTGGAAAAAGATGGAAAGGATGTCGTTGCCAGATTCGGTGATAACAAGATCGTCATTCCGCCCAGCAAACTGTCCAAACTGGCCGACGAAAGTTCCATCGGCAAGGAAATCATCATGGGCATCCGTCCCGAGAACATCCACGATGAAGACGTATTCGTGCAGGCAGCTCCTTCCGCCGTTATCAACTGCGGCGTGGAAGTGACCGAGCTGATGGGCTCCGAGACGTACCTGTATCTCAAGACCAGCGGCAAGGACGAAAACATTATCGCGCGCGTCAACCCGCGCACCACCAGCCGCGCCGGTCAGACGATTCAGATTGCCTTCGATGTCAACCACCTGCACTTCTTCGACAAGGAGACCGAGGGCACGTTGCTGACCCGGTAAACGATACGCAAATGGATAGCTTAGCCCCTGCACGCTTTTGTGCAGGGGCTTTTTGCTCATCCGAACGCCGGCCCTGCCCGCAATATAGGTAAGGGTTTTAGCAATCCATAGGCTTCGTGGCTTGAACAGATATAAACAGTGTCGGCCGGAGAGGCAAGGCTGAACGGCGATAGAGTGGTTACGGTGTACGGATTGAATGGACGAAATCGGCATCAAATTAAAAACGACTAAAAATAGGCAAGAAGGTAAGCCGGAGAGAAGAAGGTGTCTATAATAGGCATATAAGTGACGTAAAAGGACAGCAGAAGATTGTAGGAACCCTTATGTGTAAACAATTTCCGCTTAATTTCATGTAAACGCTTTCCGTTGTTCCACAATGGTTCCACATGAAGAAAACGGCGAATCTGTTGCTATAGTTCATTTTTAAAAATGTACATGCTTGTATGGTGGTGATTTTGCCAAATAATGCTTGTAATTTCATAAACGGGTTGTTATAATGCGTGTAAGTACTTACGCGAGCAACGTCCTAGATGCGCGTTATCCCAGAAAACCCAGAAATTAAAAAGGAGGATCCCATTTATGAAGAAAGCTCTATCCTTGGTACTCGCCCTGACGATGGTATTCGCGCTCACGTCCCTGGCCAGCGCGGAAGTCACCCTGAAACTCAGCGAAGTGCATGCTGAAGGTTACCCCACCGCGCTGGCCGATCAGGAATTCGCCCGCCTGGTGAATGAAAAGACGGAAGGCCGCATCAAGATCGACGTATTTCTCGGTGGCACCCTGTACGGGCAGGAGACCGAAGCCATCGAAGCCCTGCAGATCGGCGATCTGGCTTTCGCGCGCGTCTCCGCTTCCCCCGTGGGCAGCTACGTGCCCTCCATCAACGCCATTCAAATGCCCTACCTGTACAAGAACGCCGCCCATATGTGGGCCGTGCTTAACGGCGAGATCGGCCAGAACCTGCTGGCCTCCATCGAAACCGGCGTCAACAAAGACGGCGCGACCAGCGGCATCGTCGGCCTGTGCTACTACGACGCGGGCGCCCGTTCCTTCTACCTGATCAAGGAAGTCCACTCCGTGGCCGACATGGCAGGTCTGAAGATTCGCGTGCAGAACAACCCCATGATGGTGGCCATGGTTGAGGCGCTTGGCGCCACCGGCGTTACCGGCATTGGCCCCAACGATGTGTATGCGTCCATCACCCAGAAGTTGATCGACGGCGCCGAGAACAATTGGCCCACCTACCAAAATATGGGCGATTATCAGGCTGCCCCCTACTACATCCTGGATCAGCACACGCGCGTACCGGAAATCCTGCTGGCCTCCAAGGCCGTGAAGGACTCCATTGATCCCGCCGATTGGGCGATCATTGAGGAGTGCGCCAAATCGACCCAGGAGTTCGAAATCCAGAAGTGGGCCGAGAAGGAAGCCAGCTCCGAGAAGATCGTACGCGATGCCGGAACCACCGTGATCGCACTGACCGACGAGGAGCGCCAGGGCTTCGAGGATGCCATGAGCGGCCTCTATCAGCAGTTTGGCGCCGACTACATGGACATCATCAACCAAATCAAGGAAATGGGTAAGGATTTCTAATTTCGGCCGAACCGGATATTCTGCGGGGGAGGAACGCACTGTGTTTCTCCCCCGCCTCTTGGGAAGAAGGGGTATTATGGTCAGGCTTTTGCGCGCCGTCAACCGTTGGATTCACCGCTTCTTTTTGATGATCGGCGAGCTGGCGCTGGGTGCGATGGTCGTGATCGTCACCATTACGGTGATTCTGCGTTATTGCTTTAACACCGGCATCAGCTGGGCGGAGGAGGTTCCGCGCCTGCTGGTTACGCTGTTTACGTTCCTGGCTTGCGCCATGGGTGTGCGCGATAAGACGCACATGAGCGTGAGCGTGATCTATAACCATTTCAAAAGGGACGGCTTCGGCCGTAAGTTTTTGGATGTTTTCGGCGATGTTTGCGTGTTGATATGCGGGCTGTTCATGCTTTATTTCGGCGGGCTGCGCTGCATTAAGATGATGAGCGTTACGGGCACCCTGCCGATGACGGGCCTGAAAACCTGGTGGCAGTTTGTCCCGATTCCCCTGGCTGGATTTCTGATTTCCTTTGATAGCATTCTGTACCTGACCGGCGTGCTCAAACCCGGCGACACGCTGTTTACGGAGCCGGACAAGGACGCTGCCGAAATCTACTGCGATGCTCTCAGCGAGGCAGCCATCGCCGACGGCGCCGTACTCCAAGATGACGTTGCCAAAGTTGTGTGCGAAATTTCGTCTCAAAGTAAAACCAAGGAAGGTGACGCCACGTGACCACCGAAGCGCTTGCGATAATCGTGCTCATTGGCGGATTTTTCGTTCTGTTGATGATACGCGTTCCCATTTCCTTCGCCATGCTGCTATCTACGCTGGGCTGCGCGCTGATTACCGGCACCAACCTGACCGTGATCGTGCAGCAGATGATCAGCGGCGTGAACAGCTTTACCCTTCTGGCCATCCCGTTCTTCATCCTGATGGGTGAATTCATGAGCGAGGGAGGCATATCCGAAAAGATCGTTGATTTCGCGACCCTGTGCGTAGGCCGTTTTCGCGGCGGCCTGGCCTATGTGAACTGCCTGGACAGCATGTTCTTCGGCGGCATCTCCGGCTCCGCCGTGGCGGACGTGAGTTCGCTGGGCTCCGTGGTGGTGCCCATGATGGTGAAACAGGGCTACTCGCCGGAATTTTCAGTAGGCCTGACGGTGACTACCGCCTGCCAGGGCCTGCTGATTCCCCCCAGCCATAACATGGTGATTTACGCGCTGGCGGCGGGCGGCGGCGTGACCATCGGCAGCCTGTTCATGGCGGGAGCGGTTCCCGGTGTGTTTTTAGGCCTCTGCATGCTGGTGTTCTGCTTTCTCACACGTAAGCATTATAACTTCCCCGAAGGTGTGCGCACGCCGCGCGAAAAGTGGGGCAAGATCATCATCAATGCCGTATTGCCGATGTTCACGATCGTCATCATCATGGTGGGCGTGGCCGCCGGCGTGTTCACCGCCACGGAAAGCGCCGCAATCGCTTGCGTGTACACCTTCCTGCTGACCTACGTGGTATTCCGAACCGGCAAATTACGCAATATCGGTCATGTGTTCAAGCGTACGCTCAAGACGCTGGCGATCGTGCTGACGTTGATTGCCATTGCCAAGGCGTTCGCCTATATGATGGTGGAGCTGCGCGTGCCGGATATGCTGACCAACTTCCTGGTGGGTTTGACCAGCAACCGTATCGTGCTGCTGATGATTATCAACCTGCTGCTGCTCCTGATGGGCTGCTTTATGGATATGGCGCCGTTGATCATGATTATGACGCCCATCCTGCTTCCGGTGGTCACCAGTCCCGCGATCGGCATGAGCCCGGTGCATTTCGGCATCGTCATGATCTTCAACCTGGCGATCGGGCTATGCACGCCGCCGGTGGGAAGCGCGTTGTACGTGGGCTGCGCTGTTGGCAAGACGTCTATCGAACGCACCAGCGTCCAAATGCTGCCGATGTATGGGGTGATGATCGTCGCGCTGCTGATCGTCACTTATCTCCCGTTCTTCTCCATGTGGCTGCCAACCACGCTGGGCATGGTGTGAGCCGCTTGGCCGAACGGCCTCTGCACCCAGGGATACCTGCCCGTCCGCCGGAAGCCGTTGGCGCCGCGCAGGCTGCACCGTGGGGACCTCACCGTTTACTAAGCCGCGCATTCCGTCGATGTTTCCACCGGTGTGGGCTGCGGCTGTGGTAAGGAGCTGACGCAATGCGCAAGTACTGGGCCGGTTTCAACCGTGATACCCGGTGCATTCTGCTGGTATGCTTTTTCGCTTTCTTCTTCAACGGTTTACAAACGCTGATGATGGGCTCCATACTGCCCGATATGAAGGTAAGCTATGGCTTAACGGACACGCAGGCCGGGTTGATGCTGTCCGGCCATTCCGCGGGGAATTTGGCAGCCTGCTTTTTAAGCGGGTTGGTGCCACTGTGGTTGGGCAGGCGTAAATCAATTGTACTGCTGAGCGCTTTGGCGGCGACAGGCTTTACGATGATGCTCGTCTCCGGCAACCTGATTTGGCTGGTCGCAGCGTTTGCGTTTACCGGCATGGGCCGGGGAAGCGTGAGCAACTTCAACAACGCGACCGTCAACCGTGTAACGGACGGCAGCCCGACGGCGTCCAACCTGCTGCACAGCTTTTTTGCCGTGGGTGCAATCAGCGCGCCGTTGGTGTTTTTGCTTTTCAGCCGCATAGCCGGCTGGCGCGCAGCGGTGGGGGCAATCATCCTGCTGGGGGTGCTGGTTTCGCTCAGTTTTTCGCGTGTCCGCCTTAAAAACGACCGCCCCGATCGCGCAGACCGGGCGCAAAAAAGTCTTGCGTTCCTGCGCAATCGCACTTATCTGATTTTAAGCGCCATGATGTTTTTCTACCTCTGCGCGGAATACGCCATTAACGGCTGGCTGGTGACCTACCTGCAAAGCAAACCGCAGTTACTTGCGCAGTTTACTGCAACGGGGACGGACGCGTAGGCGTCGTTGGTTACCTATTCCCAATCGATGGCGACGCTGCTTTGGACCGTGATGCTGGCGGGACGCCTGACGAGCGCGGCGCTGGCCCACAAACTGCCGCAGAAGCTGTTGATCATGCTGGGCAGCGTCGGCGTAACGCTGTTCTTTACTTTGTTATTGCTTAACGACCGTATGGTACTGGTCACAATCGCCGTTGCGGGCCTGGGTTTCAGCATGGCGGGCATCTGCCCGATGATCTACTCGGACGCGAGCTACATCACCAACCGTTATCCCATGGGCACGAGCACGCTGCTAGCCATCGGATCGCTCGGCGCGATCCTGATGCCGGCGCTGGTGGGTGTGATGGCAGATACTTACGGTTTTACGGGCGGCATGAGCACAATCCTGCTGAGCATTATTGCGCTAATGGCGCTCTCCATCCTGAATTACCGGCTTAAGCCCGTGCCAACGGAAGCCGAACGGATAGTTACGGCCGAACCTGCATGATGTTGATTAGGGAGGAAACCATATGGAATCGAAAGTTGTCCTTTATCGGGATGTTCCCGTGCAGGAGCTGGGCGGCGGCGTGACGCGCCGCGTGCTTGCCTACCTGCCAGGCGAAATGGTAGTGGAGGTTCGTTTTGCACCTGGCGCGCAGGGCGCTGCGCACAGCCATCCCCACACGCAATGCACCTATGTCGTCCATGGGGAGTTTGCATTTACCATCGGGAGCGAAACGTTTATCGTCCATTCCGGGGATACGTTGGCCTTTGCTCCCAACGAGACGCATGGCTGCGTGTGCGATGGCGGCGGCGTGTTGATCGATGTATTTACGCCGATGCGTGAGGATTTTATTTAGGTAAGGAGGTTTTGCGGTGAGCGCGACGGTTACCTATGATGCCAATAACCGGCTGACAATTGCCGGAATTGACTGCCAATGCGGGCTTACACACCACCGGCCAACGCAGGATATTTACGTAGGACGTGATTTGCTTGTCCGCGTACCGGAATACGTACGCACCCGAGGACTGGGCACGCATTGCGTGCTCGTGGCCGACAACAACACCTATCCCCTTGCCGGGGAGCGGGTGGAGAAGGCGCTGATTGAAGCCGGATTTTCTGTGATCCTCTGCGTGATCCACCGCAAAGAGGCTATGGACCCGGACGAAAGCGCCTGCGGCGAGGTGCTCCTGTCCATCCAGCCGGAAACGCAGTTTCTGGTAGCGGTCGGCTCTGGCAGCATTACGGATACCACGCGCATCAACGCCACACGCTGCATGCTTCCGTTCGTTAGCGTTGGTACCGCCCCCTCCATGGATGGCTATACCTCGGTGGTCGCGCCGCTCTTGCTGCGCGGGGTGAAAATCCATCGCGCGGGCGTCTGCCCGGAGATTATCGTATGCGATACGGAACTCCTGTGCACCGCCCCGCTTCCCATGGTCTGCTCCGGTGTGGGTGACGTGCTGGGCAAGTACATCGCCAAGGCGGATTGGATGCTGGGCAGCATCCTCAACGGTGAAACCTACTGTGATATCTGCGGCGAAATCGTAACCAACGCTGTGGAAAAGCTGCTGGATAACATCCAGGAGATTCGCCGCCGCAGCGAAAAGGGAATCCGCATCCTTATTGAGGCACTGCTGCTGTCCGGCGTAACCATTATGATCATCGGGAATACCCGCGCGGTCGCCTCGGTGGAGCACAATATCGCCCATTACTGGGAGATGATGCAGCTTCTTCACGGCAACCCGCCGCCCGCGCACGGCGCCTCGGTCGGTGTTGCGACGCTGCTGGTATGGCCGCTATTCACCCGTTTTGCCACGGAAGACCTGAGCAAGCTCGATCTGAACGCCATCCGACAGAAGTGCCTGACGCACGAGCAGCGAGAGCACTGGATGCTGACCGCTTTTGAACAGGAAGCGGGTCGGACCATTATGCGGGAGAACCCGGGGGACTTCCTTTCCTGGGAGGAACAGGTACGCCGTGTTCACACCGCGCAGGCAAAGCAGGCCGATATCCGCAGGGCGCTTGCGCTGTTGCCGCCTTATGAGAAGATTTATACGGCCATGAAGGCGCTGGGCGCGCCGATAACCGCCGCGGAGATGGGCGTGGATGATAAACTGCTGAACCTTTCCATGCATTGCGCCAAGGATTACCGTTCCCGGTATACGCTGTTTAAGCTGATTGACGAATGCGGGATGGAAGAGGAGTATCTGAAAGATTATCCTCTTTGAGCCAAAGAGGACACAGAAAGCTACCCACCGAGGGTGTTAAAGGGTAAACTACCCTTTGGAATCCTGATGGGGGATGCGCCTGTGGGAGCAGGTGCGGGGTCTCGTGCCTGTGGGCATGACCAAAGGGCTTTCCGCTCGCCCTTTGGAAACCTTCGTGGTCGCCTTCTTACACGGTGGGTTGAGCGCGATGGGTACAGGATAGTCGTACGGTCACACCGTGCTAGTCCGCACAGCCCTACGGGCGTGCGTACGCACGGTATGCCCAGCCGACAAGCCTGTCCATCCGGTGGGCGACCCCATCGCGCTTCCCGCCTGCTTTGTTTCAAGGCGACAGGAGAAATGCTTGCTATGTTGGATAACATTCCATCAATATTAAACATTGAAATGGGTAATAGTCTTTATCCATATGCGTTACAAGTCAGGTCATCAGAAAAACACCAGTTAAGACAGACGTTTTTTCTTCCGCTTGCAGATAGCTGCTTGAGGGGCACGATGCTCCCTGAAAGGAGGATCAGACTTGTCGGTTGGGCATACCGTACGTCCAGGCCGGAGGCCCGGACAGGCACGGTGTGACCAGACGACTATCCTGTACTCCGAAAGAGAGCATTGTGCCCCTATACGATCGCAAGCTCCGAAGGTTTCCAAAGGGCGAGCGGAAAGCCCTTTGTTATGCCCGCAAGCATATCCCCTTGGGATTCCAAGGGAAACATCCCTTTGGTAC
>JAJFVI010000325.1 GCA_021371895.1 Eubacteriales bacterium
AAAAGCAAAGCGGCCGCATGCGCGCCATTTCCTCCACGGCAATAAATCACAGCGCGGAGCTGACGTCGCTGGAAGATACCGTGCGAGAGGCGTTGGGCGTAAAGACGACGCTGACCGGCAACGAACGCAAAGGTAAAATAACGCTCACTTACAACAGCGCTCAGGAGCTGGAGCACATATACGAGATTTTCGGCCGGCTGATTGGCTGAGGCCGTACGCCGAGGATCGAGCAAGGATTAGGTGGTGACCATATCCATGAAATCCGGCAACAAAACCCAGAAGGCGGAACGCGACCCCTACAAGTTTCTTCTCAAGGTGGCGGGTATCCTCGTGCTAGTGGCCGCGATCAGCGCGGTGGTGTTCCTGCTGTGCAACGCCGCCGTACAGAGCGACTACAAAGCCAAACGGCAGGAGGTAGACCAGCTCAATGCCGAGGGAGAGCAGGAATTCAATGCAAGGCTGAACACGCTGCGCGCGGCCGCCAGTGTAACCGTCAACCCGGAAACCGGCGAAGTAACAGCCGTTGAGCCCGCCATTTGGGAGGCAACCCTGGATGGGCTACCATGGAGGCTGGAGGATGCGAGCGCCACTGCGCTTGAAAACATCTCCACCGTCACGGTTAACCGTTCCGATCTCCTCTTTGGCGGTCTGCTGCTGGTGAATCCCTGGCATTCGTTACCCACCGATTTCAGCGAGGCTACGCTAACGAGCATCGGCACCGGAAGCGGCTGGCAGATCGCCGTAACCGACAGCAACGTGAGGGTATTTCCCGCTGCGCTCACAGCGCTGGAAAACATCATCGCCGGCGCGAAGGATGCGGGCTTGAGCGACTACATCGTTCGCGAGGCGTATCGCACCAACGATGAGCAAACCCTACTTTTCAATAGTCAGATGGAGAAGTTGAGCAGCAAGTATTCTGGCGATGTACTCATAGAGCAGACAAAAAAGAGCGTCAACTACCCCGGCACCAGCGAGTACCAGACAGGGTTGGCGTTCCGTATGGCGCTCTATAATAAAGCCGATCCCGCGATCGCCAAGCAAAAGTTCCAGGAAACTACACAGGGCCAGTGGTTTACCGAAAACTGCTGGAAGTACGGCGTCATTTTCCGTTTCCCCTCGGCGGATTACCCCAATGCAAACTGGGAGGACAAATCCTACAAAACAGGGATGAGCCTCCATCTTGACCTGTACCGCTATGTGGGCAGCGCGCACTCCGCCGCTATGCAGATCATGAATTATTGCCTGGAGGAGTACGTGGAATTTCTCATCGATCATCCCCACCTCTATATCTACAAGGACGGTGCGCTGCTATACGAGGTCTACCGCATTACCGCCGAAGACGCGAGCACCTACGATGTGCCCGTGCCCAACCCCGCCAGCAGCTACGTTGCCAGTCTGGATAACATGGGCGGTATCGTGCTGGCCTATGCCTACAACTAGGCGAGGTTTTCCGGCGGAAGGAAGCAATCGTGTCCATCCAGAATAGCCAAGCATCAGCCGCCGAACTCCCCCATCCGGGCACGGCGGCTGATGCATACCTCCCTGCCGCAGGCGTAACCGCAGCACATACGCATTGAAGCACGTACCTTTGTTTTTCGGTGTAGAGGCGATGGTATATTCACACGAAAAACCCCGCCCACGGAGCACGTGGACGGGTTTTTCGCAGGCTTTTATACGGCAGTCGGTTACTTGATCTCGACGGTCGCGCCGACTTCGGCGAACTTCGCTTTGATTTTTTCGGCTTCTTCCTTGGATGCGCCTTCCTTGACGGTCTTGGGCGCGCTCTCGACCAGCTCCTTGGCTTCCTTCAAGCCCAGGCCGCTGACGACTTCACGCACAACCTTGAGAACCTTGATCTTCTCGGTGCCGGCATCCTTGAGGATGACGTCGAACTCGGTCTTCTCCTCAACCTCGACGGCGGCGGCGGCGGTGGGAGCAGCCATGACGGCAGCGGCGGCGGAAACGCCAAACTTTGCTTCCAGGGCCTTGACCAGTTCATTCAACTCCAGTACGGACATTTTCTCAATCTCGGCAATAAATTCTTCATGTGTCATGGGATGAACCTCCATTCAATTCAAATTGCAGTCGTTGGCTTGTTTTCAGGCTTCTGCGGGGGCGGCGTTGCCTTCGCTCTGCTTGGTGGCAATGGCGTCCAGCACGCGTACAAGGCCGCTTATGCTGCCTTGCAGGCTGCCAAGCAGTCGCGCCAGCAGGATTTCGCGGCTGGGTACTTTGGCCAGCTCCGTGACTTTAGCCGCGGAAATGACCACGCTGCCCATCAGGCCGGCCTTGACCTTGATGGTCTCGGTTTTGGATTTTTCCACGAACTCGCTGATGATCTTGGCGGGAGCTACGATGTCCTCCATGCCGAACGCGAATGCGGACGGTCCAGTCAATACATCATCCAGCCCGGTGATCTTCAGGTCGTCCAGCGCGCGCCGGGCGAGCGTGTTTTTCAGCACGCAGTAGTCCACCTTCGCGGCGCGGCACTGCGCGCGCAGCGCGGTTGCCTGCTCCACGTTCAAGCCGCTGTAGTTAACGACCACCACGCTTTTAGCCTCCTGGAATTTCCGGGTAATCTCGCCGACGACTTGCTGTTTCAGCTCGAAGTTCTTGCTCATTGGGGTTGCACCTCCTTTTGAACCATCGTGCGATTCCAATAAGAAAACCCTTGCGGGCGCAAGGGCGAACATTGTCGCATAGGGATTTCTCCCGCCTTACACCTCGGCGAGTAAAGCTTTCGCTCCGTTATGGGGTTTCCCCCACTCGCTGTCTTCGGCATAGTTTTCCAAAGAATCTTATTCATTATACAAAAAACACCGCGTTTGTCAACAGATAATTTCAATACCGGTGGGAACGGTGGATTGCAAGTTGAATTGCCGCCCCCCCCTGCCACGTCAGGCAATCTTGAGGGTACACCTCTGGGAAGGCGATTGGTAACCGAACTGTTTGCGCGGATAGTGATTCATCCAATACTCAACCTGTTTGACATCCCTTTG